>JAZQNJ010000001.1:0-25109 GCA_045627285.1 Treponema sp.
ACCACTCAGAAATGAGTGGTTTTTTGTTTTTAACTGGACTTAACTGAACTTTATTGGACAAATAAGACCGAAAATAGTGGTATTCTGCCTCGGATATCTAAAATATAACACCATTTTTCCCAAAAGACAAATTAAATGAATCCACCTGAATTCACTGAAATTCAGGATTTACTTAAACTTTTTACTTTAAGTTCGTGGGCGGTAGGTTTTTAGCCTACGGGATAATCATTCTAACGGAATTAAACCAATTCAAACAAATTGAAAATAATAGTGCCTTTCCTTGTCACCCTATGAGTATATAATGTCTATAAATAATTCAATTGATGATGTATAATACTTATTTATAGGGGAATAAAAATGTCTGCAAGACCGTTCATAAAATGGGTTGGTGGAAAAACTCAGCTTTTACCAGAAATTCGACAACGCTATCCTGAAAACATAACCAGATATTGCGAGCCATTTGTTGGGGGCGGAGCTGTTTTATTTGATGTACTTCAGACATTTCATCCTAATGAAGTTCTTATTAATGACATCAATCCTGAATTAATAAATCTCTATGAAAATATTCGTGACAATTGTGAACCTTTAATTCAATTATTGGAACACTTTCAAACAGAATATCATGAAACTCCTGAAGCTGACCGTCAGAACCTCTATCTTGGGAAACGCGCAACATATAATCATTTTATTGTAGAACGAAATCCTGAGTATAACCTTGAAAAAGCGGCCCTTTTTATTTATTTGAATAAGACTTGTTTTAATGGCCTTTATAGAGTAAACCGCAATGGTTTATTCAATGTTCCATTCAATCGCGCAAAAAATCCTTTAATTTGTGATGCTGAAAATCTGCGTGAATGCAATCTTCTTCTTCAGAATGTTCAGATGCATGTAGGCGATTATTCATACTGCAGAGTTTTCATAGATGCAAATACATTTGTTTATTTGGATCCACCATACAGACCTCTAACCGAATCCTCATCTTTTACATCATATAATGAAAATGGTTTTTGTGATGTACAGCAGATTGAACTGGGTAACTTTATTACTGAAATGGCACATAGAGGGGCCTTGATTGTTGCAAGTAATTCAGATCCTCATAATGCAAATGAACAGGATGAGTTCTTCGATAATCTATATGCAGATTTTAATATAGAAAGAGTTCAAGCTGCACGGATGGTAAACAGTAATGCTAGACGTCGCGGACCGATTAATGAATTATTGATTAGTAATATAGCTGCAGTTTTTTAGAGGTTTAAATGAACAATATCGAATTAGGAGCAGAAGAACTTTCAAAGTTATTAAATGATTTTTATTCATATTTCGAAACTGGATATGATTTTGAAAATTTCCTCAAACTATATTTAGAAAAAATTGGTTTGGATGAAGTCTATGTTACTCAGAAATCAAGAGATGGAGGGTACGATTTAACAGCAAAACGATATGGTGTCGAAGATTTTGATGATGCAGATGAAATCGATTACCGAATTCAAGCTAAACGTAATTCTCCCACTTCATCAATATCAGTAACTAAAATTCGTGAATTAAAAGGAACGATGCTTTCTGGTCAAAAAGGCATTTTTATTACTACGGCAAAATTCACACAAGAAACAATAAATGAAGCTAAAACTGATTCTTCCAGACCAATTGTTTTAATTGATGGAGCTTCGTTGATTCAGAGTTGTATTGAAAAAGAAATTGGATTTGTTTATAAACCAGTATTTAGTGCTGTTAATCTTGATATGCAATTTAAGAAAGATAAACCTGAAAAAAAACAGGAAACTTCAAAAGTTACACCTTTGGAAAATGCAATTAAAAAGCAAATTTCTGAAAATGATTTGAGAGCAAAAATATTAAGAATTCCTCTCTCCATAAAGAATTCTTTACCTCAGGATGCAAATAAAGTGAAAGTCATTTTTAATGGCTCTATAGAAAAAGAATGCACTATTGATAAGACTCGTGCATATCTGGCTGGCGTTACAGAAATATATCGCCAATTTGAGTTAATTGACACAGATAATATTTTACATCGTGGAAAATCAGCATGGTTATATGATAATAATCAATTGAAAATAAATATAGAACGCGCAGAGGATTAAAGATGGAAAATAGAAATTTTAATACATGGGTTTCTAGTTTCAGATATAGTATAGCTGACTTTGGATATTATATTGATTTTAAAAAAGTTTATAAAAACCTAGATTCAATCAAAATTGAGTTGAATATTCTAAACTCATTAATTGGTTCAAAAAACATTGAAACAGATTTCGAGAACTTAATTGCAAAATATCCAGAAATATTAAAATGTATCCCAATTTTGCTTGCTGTCCGTGAATATGAGATTTTTGCGGGTGAAAACGGAGATGTAAAACTTTACACTTTTAATAAGCAGATTAACACACTTGAAGATTATAAACTTTTCATGAGAAAAACAGGTCTTTTTGACCTTCTTTCCAATCACATTATTAATAACTTGTATGATTATGTAACTGGTGTTGAAACAGGCCTAGATTCAAACGGTCGAAAGAATCGAGGCGGTCATCAGATGGAAGATTTAGTTGAAAGCTATATCCAGAAAGCAGGCTTTAAGAAAGATATAAACTACTTCAAAGAAATGTATGTTTCTGAAGTTTCAAGAAAATGGAATATCGATTTATCTGCAGTTTCAAATCAGGGAAAAATGGAAAAACGCTGGGACTTCGTAGTAAAGACAGATAATTGTATCTATCTTATTGAAACAAACTTCTACGGAAGCGGTGGTTCAAAACTTAATGAAACTGCCCGCAGTTACAAAACAATTGCAACTGAAATGAAGAATGTAAAAGGTGCAAAGTTCGTCTGGTTCACAGATGGAGCCGGATGGAAATCTGCTGCTAGAAACCTCGAAGAAACATTTGATGTACTTGATGATATTTATAGCATCAACGATATGCAAAATGGAATTATGATGGAGGTGTTTAAGTAATCCCTCATGTGTTTTAAACATGAGGATAAAAAAGATTAATTCCTATCTGCGATTCCCTTCTGATAACCAAGTTTGTATGCTTCATAAACATCCTTATGCCTAGCAGCACCAGCCTGACTATCTCCAAGTGAATCATAATCAAGGTTCATGGGGTTGTTATTTAATCCATCAATCAAGCCTTGTTCATAAGCACATCCTGCACATTTGTGTCTACCGCTACCAGATTGATCATCTGGTAAACTCTCCAATATTGGAGCATAGCGATGATTTTTATTACAAATCATAAAGCCTCCTATTGAAGAATTTAATAGGAATTTTTAGAATCGTCAAATTTGATTTATAAAAAGGAGATTACATCGAAAATGAATACAGATTTATCCGAAATGCTTCCAACTTTTACAAAAAAGAAAGGAAAACTATTACCTTTATTAACACAATTTCATGTGGATTCAAATTTTGTTGTTGGTGTATATCAAGGAACATTATCGGATTTTGATATAATCGTAAAATATCGTCAATTCATAAATGGAAGATGGACAAATCCAAGAACTCCAAAGCATATTCATTGGGCAGTTGATTTGTTAATAAAACAAAATGAAAACCCTAGTGCTACACTAAAATTTATTGACTTCTTAATTGAGTATTGGGAAACAGTTCAACCTATAAAAACAGCAAAGGAACGCGATGAATTATTTGATACTCTCAAACTCCAAAATGAAGTTAATAAAGAAGCTTCCAATTATGATGAATTAGCTGAAAAAGGCGAATATAGCGTAAAGTTTCTTTTATTGCTTGCTAAACTATTAATGCATCAAGAAAAAACAAATTATCCTGGTGCATATATGTTCAGAAGACTATTAGAACAATTAAAAACAAGTCCAGACATTTTCTCAGTAGTTTCTACTGCTACATTTAGATAAGAATGAGGTGTTAGTATTTCGATTTCAGCTTGGTTTCGTTCAGAAAATTTAGACTTTACTCTTGCACAAGGCAATTGTCTGGAACTTCTTCCAAATATCAATTTTGAATTCGATATGATTTTTGCAGATCCTCCTTACTTCTTATCAAATGGAGGAATATCTGTTCAAAGTGGAAAACAAGTTTCTGTTAACAAAGGCGATTGGGATAAATCTCAAGGCTTTGAGAAAGATAATGATTTTAATCGGCAATGGATTTCTCTTTGCAGGGATAAACTTAAAAAGAATGGAACCATTTGGATTTCCGGAACGTACCACAATATTTTTTCAGCAGCACAAATGCTAAATGAATTAAACTTCAGAATTCTAAATGTCATTACTTGGGCGAAAACAAATCCCCCTCCAAATCTTTCATGTAGATTTTTCACTCATTCAACAGAATTTATTATTTGGGCTCGAAAAGAAAAAAAGACACCACATTATTTTAATTATGATTTAATGAAATCAATAAATGGTGGAACCCAGATGCGTGATGTATGGAGTTTACCAGCCATTGCTAAATGGGAAAAATCCTGTGGAAAGCATCCTACTCAAAAACCCCTTCCCTTGTTAGGAAGAATTATACTAGCTTCAACAAAGGAAAATGCCTGGATTTTGGATCCTTTTTCTGGCTCTGCCACTACAGGAATTGCAGCTAATATTTTGGGAAGAAGATATTTAGGATTAGAACAAAGTTCTGATTTTCTTGAATTATCAAAACAACGACGATTAGAACTTGATGATATTTCAATCAAAGAAAAATACAAGGAAAAGATTTATAAATATTCAGATGTACCACTTCAGGATATTCTGGAAGTTCATGAATCTGAACCTTATTATGGAATAGATTTACCGATTATAAAAAAATGAGGATAAGAATGAAAAAAAAGAAGAAAATTTTTGCTCCATTGAAAGTAATTCATTATGAATGGATTTATTTACTATGGGTTGCATTCTTGCTGTTTGGTTTATTAGAAACATGGAAAGGTATTTTCTCTATAGATTCAGAGATAATTCTTTCGTCAATAAAAAATGGAACATTATGCACTTTTTCAATCTCCATATGTGTTCCATTTATAGTTGAGTTCTTAATATCTATTACTTTGGATAAACAAAAGAAGAATCCAACTCAATTTATTAAATATAAAACAGTAAGTTTAATTATTGATTTTCTTTGGATTATGATTTTAATTGGCATATGGCTTGGAGCTGGGAAGAATTGTATTTGGCTACAAATAGTTACATGCATTTTTTCAATCATTTTTGCCTTCTATATGTATTGCATAGAAAAAATGTCTAATCATTATTCTGAATTAAAAGAATTTGATGATGAATATTTAGATAATCAAAAGAAGAGCATGACAGAAATAAAGGAAAAAGCTTCTAACACAACTAATATAGGAGGAATTGCATTATGATGAAGAATCTTTCTCTAATACAGATTAACCAACCAATAGGAACCTTTTTTATTGGAAAAATTAAAGCAAAAGAATTATTAAAAATATATGAAATAAAAAGAAGAAGTACAGGAGATGGAGTTCAGAGGGATTTAAGAACAAATCGCTTAAACGAAATTTCAAATTTTTGTACAGATCCAGATGCAACATTTCCTACTCCTATAATTATTGCGATAAATGATACCAATAATAACCGATTAAGAAAAATAAATAATGATTTTTATAATTATGAATATGATGATTCAGAACGTTTCGCTGAAATTATTGACGGACAACATCGTATAGAGGGTATAAAAAAATCAGAAATATCAGATGATTTTGAACTTATTGTAGTGTTAATGTTTAACCTTGAAGAAGAAGAAAAGGCCTATATTTTTTCAACAATAAACAGTAATCAGGAAAAAGTTTCAAAGGATTTAATATACGAACTATTTGAATTAACAAAGGAAAGAAGCCCTCAAAAAACATGTCATGAAATTGCCAGAATTATGAATTCTGATAAAGAGTCTCCTTTTTTCCAGCGATTAAAAATGCTAGGTAAAAAAGAATCTGGTTTTGAAAGTTTATCTCAAGGTACATTTATAAACTGCCTAATGAGAAATATATCAAAAAAACAAAACGAAGATATGAGACTTATCAAGAATGGGAAAAAACTTGACAAAGACGATAATTTGATTTTTAGAGACTATTTTATAACTAACCAAGATCAAGTAATTTTAAAAATTTTAATGAATTATTTTAATGCTGTAAAAGAAGTTTTTCCTGAAGAATGGAATACACCTGACAAATATATTCTCTGTAAAACAACGGGATACGGAGGGTTAATGAAAGCTTTAAAAGATATTTATTTAGATGGATATTCGCGAAAAACACTATCAAAAGAGTACTTTATTAGTGTTTTCAGTAAAGTTAAAGACAAATTAATACAAGAAGAAAAATTATTGACGTCTGATTTTTTTAGTTCTGGTGAAAAAGGACAATCAGATTTTGCAAAATTCTGTATTAGTGTTTTATAAACTCATTTGTCGGGAACATTTCCCGACTACCACAGTTTGGTAGTAAAAATGGGTAGAAAAAAGTATTTTTCGTTATAGTTTGGTATAGCATTTTGCTTGACCTAAACCCAAAAACATCATAGAATTTACTTAAATTATCGTTATATATGAATAGGTAGAGCGTGGTGTAGTGCTCAGAGGTCCCCTCATAACCCGGAGGCCGCAGGTTCGAGTCCTGCCCCCCGCTAAAATGAGAGCTTGTTGGAAAGAACATCCTTTTTTGTTTTAAAGATGTGCAGGACCCGAAGCGGAGTGAACGACCCAAAAAAGGCGAAGACCTGGAGCGTTTTTTGGGGAACTGCGACAGGACGTTGCAGTTAGTGAACGTAGCCGCCGTGGAAGGAGCTGACAGGAGGTCTGCGACTGTAACGGCGAGTCCTGCTCATATTCCAGCATCTTACTCCGCCCACCTTTCGCCGGAGATTTCCTGATTTGATGCACGAGTCGCAGCTGATGTTTTTTCTTCTCTGACGCCGGCGAAATTTCCTGCCATCTGCCGGAATGCAGTTGCCTGATTTGTATCACCTATTTCTTCATAAAGTGTTGTAAGATTCACATATCCTTTCTGGTAGTCTGGATCCTGTGTTATGGCATAATTTAAAATCTCAATGGCTTTTTCGTTATTTCCGTTTAGATGATACACCTTTGCCAGGGAATTCATTTCCTTTATTGAAATCCTTTTATAATCAATTTTATCAAAAGCTTCGTTAAACATCTTGATTACGGCAAGTCTGTTTATGCTGTTCAGTTTTTTTACTGCTTCTGTGTCCAGACTTACTGTATTTGTTGACGATTGAACTGGTATTGAAGCATAAGTCTGCCAGGCCTCTGAAACTGTAGTTACTTCAAATGTGTCTTTTCCAATATTTTCTGAGGCAGTTTCCCATGCCTTTTCAAATCCTTCCGAAAGGTTTGTACATTCAACTGGAATCCAGGCATTGCCCTCTACTTCGAATATAAAGTGATCCTCATCTATGTTTTTTAGTATAGGATTATATTTGATTCCTGTATCAAAAGCCGCAAAAATATGACCTGGAATTGTAATGAATGCAGAATTAATTCCTGTTCCCTCCAGAAGCGAACAGAATAATGTTGTCATATCATCACAATCTCCACCTTTTAACTGCAGTGTTTCTGAAGGCAGCCGTATTGTATCAATAGCATATTTATTATCAATAACTTGTGTTGCCGGAGTAACTGGATCAGACATGTAGGTTAGAGGAATAGAACCAAGAGCATCTGCTATTTGTATGGCTTTGGTAATATTTGTTGAAAGTACTGAATTAAGACTGCAGCTGAGTGCCTTTGATATAAAGTCTGTAACCATAAAATCATTCGGCTGAACAAAGCAGGCCGCCATGGCCGTGTCCGCCCATGTTAACGCTGATGATTTGTAAATTGTTACTGGTCGAGTTATCTGTGTTGAATAGACTTTATCGTCTGCTTCCCATTTTAATGTCAGCTGAATCTGAACCGGCGTTGCTTCTGTCAAAGTAAGAACAGACTGATTCAAAACGGTTTTTATCGGTATAAGTGTAGTTTCCCCGGATTTAAGTTCATGAATTTCATCACTTTTGCTCGGAAAATCCATAAATTTTCTGATGTTTGATGTAAGAGAAATATTTTTTATGCTTCCTTCTGATATGTTTTTTACTTCAATGTACCCAGAAGGATTTGTAACATAGGCTGTAAGAAGTGCCGGGAATAAAGATGTCAGATCAACTTCTGTAACTTCCAGAGTCATTTTCTTAACCTGAACTACTTCGTCTCCATTTGAAAAAGCATTCTTTAACTCAGCATACATCTCCTGAACATCCATATCCCATGGAACCTGCTTCCGAAGCTTTTCCAGTATTTTCATGGCAGCCTGATATTCTGGTTTTGCAGTTTCTTCTCCATATTCATCAAGTAAATTCAAAGCATTATTGATTTTTTCTTTTGCATCGTTTTTGCCTAGAATTACTTCGCAGGAAAGTTTTTTCTCTGTTGTTTTTGAATCTGCCGGACTTAATTCCAGATACTTCTTATAATAACTTAATGCCGAGTTGCAGGATTCTACATCAAAGTAAGCATCTGCAATAGAAAGATATGCCTGTGCCCGTTCATTTAAGGTTCCATTCTGAAGCTTATCCTGATTATCCCTGATAACAGCCAGCACTGGTGGAATCGGAGCATCGGCTTCTGCAATTCTTGTTAAAGTCCAGTTATTCAACTGCAGTATATAATAAATACCGTTTCGCTCACCAGCCAGACGGCTAAAGGAATTAAGTCCTCCCTCAACTGGTATAGTCCACATTATATGACCATTATTCTGATGGCGGCTGATTCCCTTCTCTGATATTGTAATAAAAGTTCCATCCTCTATAACGCCAAACAGTTTTCCTGTGCTTAAAGGCATGTGAATAATTTTTCTTAAAACTCCATCGGTAGTTAAAATGTAAACAGTTCCAGATGAACCGCAAACCCAGACAGTTTCATCAGGCCCCAGAAAAACATTTTCCCAACTCCTTGTAAAAAGCAGCAGAGATTTTACAGTTTCATCTTTCTGTGGAAAGTAGAGAGTTATATCACCTTCTCTAAGATTTTTTGAAATTACTGCAGGATTCCCTGTCGAAAAAAAACGATAATCATTAATGCTGTCTTTTATAGCCGGATACTTATAGTGCTGTTCGGACTTAACAAGATTATTACTATCCATGACATAAACATTTGGATTATCAAGTTTTCCAAAACGGACATTTTTTCCATCCCAGGCACATGGAACCCAACTGGCGGTATTTCCTGAATCAGGGAGTTTTGAAGTTATATTTGACTTAACTTCCCAGGTGGGAGAATAGCTTACAACTTCATTTCCTCGTCTTAAAATGAATGAATAATCATCCTTTGGAGCAACTGTAACAGGAGCCGACTGATTATGTGTTATGTCTGATCCGATTGATCTTGTATCTATAATGTATGGCGTTTGAAATGGTGTTGAATCCTCCAGCAAAGGAAAAAAGGCTTCGATGTAAGCAACAAGAAATTCATTCTCGCTTACATTTAATCTGGAAGCCAATATGCTCAAGTCTTCAGCATTATAAGGATCACTGTCTTTAGACAACCGAAGACTGATGCTGATATTATAATATCCTTCAAAATCGCCTCTTTTATTAACTGTAAGAAGAGGATAACAGTCATCAGGATTTACTTTACAACCAATTTTTACTTTAAGTTTTTCAATTTCATTCTTATTTTTCTGAATTATATCGTCCGGACTTTTTTTGCCGTCGTATGAAAAAATACTAATGCCAGATAGTACATCTTTTTGAGATTTCAGTTCTTCAATTTCAGCTTCAAGCAGTTTTATTCTCTCCTCATCACTCATTCCCCATTCGAAATCTCTTTTAAAATCAAGAGTGTTGCAATCAATGAGGGTAATGCCTGACTTTTTAGCAGAATCCGTAAGTAAATCCATCACTATATTCCAGCCGTCAAAAGAACCTTCTATATACAAGTCTGCCGAAAAGACTCTGAACGATAACAATACGACTTGTGCCAGAAATAATAGCTTTTTCATCTGAAACCTCACTTTTAACTTTATAAACTTTATTGTAATTAAATAAGCTTTATGTGCACAGATATTTTACAGGTACACCTTCAAAGGGATAAAAAAAAGCAGTCCTCAATTTGAGAACTGCCTCCTTTATTTTATGAAATAATTTTATTTGATTTCAACAACCCAGCCTTCTGGAGCTTTTTCTGTTCCCATCTGAATTCCTGTAAGTGTATCACGGAGTTTCTGCATTACAGGACCGCATTTTTCCATGCCGCTAGGAAGCATGATGCTTGTTCCATGATCATCAATCTGTCCGATTGGACTGATTACAGCTGCTGTTCCACAGAGACCACATTCTGTAAAGTCCTTAAGTTCTGACTTGTTAACCTGGCGTTCTTCAACTGTAAGACCAAGGTATTCTTTCGCTACAATAATAAGAGAACGGCGTGTAATTGAAGGAAGAATTGAGCCTGATTTTGGTGTAACAAGCTTTCCGTCCTTTGTTACGAAAAGGATGTTTGCTCCACCAGTTTCTTCGATGTATGTGTGTGTTGCCGGATCTGTGTAGATATTCTCTGCATAACCTGCTTTGTGAGCATCAACGATGTTGTGAAGTGACATAGCGTAGTTAAGACCTGCTTTAATGTCACCTGTTCCGTGAGGAGCAGCACGGTCAAGATCAGAAATTCTTACTTTGATTGGCTTTACTCCACCCTTAAAATATGGGCCTACTGGAGTTACCAGGATTCTGAACTGATATTCATCTGCCGGCTTTACACCGATAACTGCGTTTGAACCAAACATGTAAGGACGAATGTAAAGTGTAGCACCGCTTCCGTATGGTGGAACCCATTCGATGTTTGCTTTAACTGTATCAATTACAGCTTTGATGAATTTGTCTTTTGGGAATACAGGCATTTCGAGGCGGGCACAAGAGTCTGCCATGCGGTCTGCGTTAAGGTCAGGGCGGAAACATACAATTTTACCTTCAGATGTTGTATAAGCCTTGAGACCTTCAAAACAAGTTTGAGCATACTGAAGAACACCAGCACATTCGCTGATTGTTACAGTGTGATCTGAAGTGAGCGTTCCTTCGTCCCACTTTCCGTCTTTAAAATTTGCTACGAAACTTTTTGAAGTTTCCATGTAGTTAAAAGGAAGATTTCCCCAGTCAATATCTTTTGCCATATCAATTACCTCGATTTTTAAAAAATACTCAATAATTTTAACGAAAAAAACAACTGATTTCAATTATTACAAAGGCCATGAAACCACATCCCGACAGCACATCCGTAACTATCCACCGGTCATCCCTTTGCATTATATTTTTACAGCTTTCAGAAAACGACCGCATCCGTAATAATTCTTTTTCCAGTAACGTTCATTCAGTCCGCTGATGATTACACCTGTTCTTGGACCGCTGCTTACGGCATTGATAAAAATATACTGATTTCCAAAATCATTATTATCAGGATTTTTACCTAAAAATACTCCCACATGAGAAATTCTTGAATCCCATTTAGTCTTAAAGAAAATCAGATCACCCGGCTCTGCATCGCTTAAATCCACTGGGGTTGTTTGATTATAAATCATCTGAGCATTTCCAGAAATACTGATATCCAGGGCATTTTTTGCAGCATAAGTAACAAGACCGGAACAATCCAGTCCAGGCACAGGAGTTTTACCGCCATAAACATAAGGCACACCTTTCAGACCCAGTGTGTACTGTATCAATTTCCGTCTGTCATTTATTGCATGATTCATTTTCTTTTCTGCTGATGAGTAAGTAACCGCAGATGAAGAAGCTGCATTTTTTTTCTGAGGAGCCTTGCCCTTCTCTGTTGCAGCAGGAACATCGATTTCTGGAATAGAAATTTCTGTTTTTGGTATGCTGATGGTAATTTTACCACCGGGAGTTTTCTGTAGAGATGATTCCTCTGTTTGATTTGTTTCTTTTTTCTTAGGCTGCTTTGTATTATTTTTTGATGAACTTGCCACAGGATTTTTATTTTTTTGCTTCAGGTTTTCCATTGCCTGACTATTATTGTCAATTTGATTCTGCAGCTGTTTGTTCAGTGAATCCATCTGTTTCTGTATTAAATCATTTTTTGCCTTATTTGCAGCATCAATGGCATTCTGCTTTTCCTGCTGAAGCTGAAGAAATTTCAACTGTTCGTCTTTAAGTGCAGCCAGCTTTAAGTTAATAGTCTGCTGGATTTCATTTGTTCCAGGTTCAACAACTATTTTATAAAAATCACCATTTTGCGGAGGATTTTTCTTAAAAATATCATCACCCGGAGTATTCTGTGCAGCAAGACCGAAACAAACTGCTAATGATACAATGGCTGAAACTACAATTGATTTTTTCAACAGAACACCTCTAATTTTTGAATTACTTATTAATTAAATATATGACGAAATTGAAAATTTGCCAAATCTGTACTTTAGGTTCATTAAATCACATTAAAAATGAATTCCCATCTGCCGTATTATCTCATATTTATGAATTGCTTTATAGAAAATCAATAGTATAATTAAATTTGCTATCAATATACGAGGAGAGAATATACTATGGCCTTTGGAAAATCAAAAAAAGAAAAAAAATCCCCGGCAGAAAACAAAGCAGAGACTTCTCAAAACACCGGGACACCAGCCAGTTCAGAAACTAAAGACAAACCTCTGGAAAAACCAGTTAAAAAAACAAACAAAAAATCCTCAGTCATCGTTTTTGTCGCTGTTATATTTTCAATTCTAATTTTTGCCTATGCAGGCATAACAATCTTTACAGTTTCAAGGCAGCTTGATAAAGGGCTTCTTTCATTCTTCAAGGAAGAAACAACAGATAGAACACAGATTGTTTTTAATGAAATTCAGGAAGAACTTAATACTGTAGATAAAATTTCCAGACAGTCAAAAGCTTCCTGCGAATATATCCTTCGAAACAGCAACCTGACATCTTCCATTGCAGATATGATGTGCAAAAATGCCGTTGAAATTCTTGGTGCCGACAAGGCCTTTGTCTGTAACAGTTCCGGAAGACAAATTTCAAACGAAGCCTTCGGTATTATCAGAAATCCTGCCATCGTACAGGATGCTATTAACGGGCAATCAACTCTTAAACTGGAAAAAATCGGCCCCTATCTTTATGGAACTGCAATTCTTCCACTTATTAAAGACGGAAAAATCGCTGGTGCTCTTGGTATTGTAGAAATTATTACTTCAGAAAATTTTATAAATAAAATTAAAATTTACTCAGGCTGTGACGTTACAGTTTTCGATGGGGAAACTCGTCAGGTAACAACCCTGGAAGATATGGAAGGAACAACAATCACTGATCCGACACCAATCCGCATGGCAGAACAGGGTGAATCGTTCTGTGCAGTCACAACAATCGGTCTTATTCCTACTATTTCAACTTACTTCCCGATTACAGACAGCAACGGAGAATTCCTTACAACAATTTATCTCGGAAGACGCCTTGATGTTGTTCACATCGTTAAAAAAACAATCTTTACACCACTTTCTATCGTAGTTGTCATTTCCACAATTCTGTTCCTGATTATCATGGGCGTCATTTTTACACAAAAAATCATAATGCCGCTTAATAATGTTCAGAAGGCAATTAAAAATCTTACAAGCGGCGATGCTGACTTAACTTACCGTCTCCCGATAAAAGGTTCAGATGAATTTGCCCGTCTTTCTGCAGATACAAACAAGTTCCTTGATCTTCTTACAGGAATTGTTCTTAAAATCAAATACTCTGCCAACCAGGTGCTTTCCGGCAGTGAACAGATAAGCCAGTCGAGTCAGGCAATTAGTGCCGGTGCCAGTGCTCAGGCCGCTTCAACTGAAGAAATGAGCTCCACTATGGAAGAAATGGCTTCTAATCTAAGTCAGACTGCAATAAATGCAAAAGAAACAGGTGAACTTGCAAATATTACCTCAACTGAAAGTGCAGAAACTGCAGAAGTTGTTCATCAGTCAGTTGTAGCCGTTCAAGAGATTAATGAAAAAATTCAGGAAATTCAGGGAATTGCAAATCAGACAAATATGCTGGCCCTTAATGCTGCCATCGAAGCAGCTCGTGCAGGTGATGCAGGTAAGGGATTTGCAGTAGTAGCCAGTGAAGTTCGAAAACTTGCTGAACGCACACAGGAAACAGCTACAATAATCGTAGAACTTTCTGAACAGGCTCTGGCAAAATCACAGTCAGCCGGTGAAAAAATCAACGGTGTTCTTCCAGAAATAGAAAAAACAACTTCCCTCATTGATGACATTTCTGTTTCCTGCAAGGAACAGGACACTGGAGCAGAACAGATTACCTCAGCCATCGTTCAGCTGGATTCAATTACTCAGCAGAATGCCAGTGCATCAGAGGAACTTGCCGCCATGGCAGAGGAACTCAGTGCAAACTCCAAAGAACTTGTAGCTGCAGTTCAGATTTTTAAGACTGAATAAAATTATCTTAAAAGAATGAAACGGCCCTGGTATTAAGAATATCAGGGCTTTTTCATTCTTCATCTACTACTTCAAATACTCTGACAGCGGAGTTTCCTTTTTCATCGGTAATAGTAATTTTGTGCCTGCCTGGTTTAGGTGTTATCTTTAGCTCGTGAACACCATTTGTAGTTCCAAGAAAATTGCCGTCTACATCCCAGAAAATAGTAGATTGTTTAGACCTTGAAGCAGCCTGCATCACCATGGATCCCTGTGTTCCGTCTATTTCTACAGGAATAATAACAAGGGCATAAGGCTCCGGAAAAATAACTGAAAGTTCGTCTGCCTGCATGGAATTATGCCACGAAACAAATTCTGGAAGCACCTTGTAATTGATATTTGATTTTTTGTACCACAACTCCAGAGATGGAGGTAGGACAAAGCACTTTTTTATGAGCGGAACCGTTCCATCGTACTTACCTGCTGCAGGACCTGTCAAATCCTGTGCTGTAGCCTGGTACTTTCCATCTGGTGTAAACGATACCTTTCTGCAGTAAGGACACATTTTTCCCTGAGGGGAAGATTTTGCCGTATATGTATACTTTGTTTCAACGCAATCAGGACCTGCACAGTAACCAGAATCTGCACAAACCAGGGTCTGTTTAATATGTCCGTAGGGAGCTTCAGGCCATGTCGTAGAAGGAAGCGAAGTAAAAATATCAAACATAACCGGTGCTGCAGTACTGACACTCTTTAATTCTGGAGTACCGTTTCCTTCCGCATTACCAATCCAAACCGCAACAGTATATTCGTTTGTAGTCCCCACCGCCCAGCAGTCCCTGTTACCGCTGGAGGTTCCTGTCTTCCAGGAAATCTGTTTTGAATCGGCAAATAATTCCCAGTTTGCTTCATCCTCAGGCCTTGTTCCTTTTTTTAGGGCCTCCATTGTAAGCCAGGCATTTCCCCTGCTGCATGCCCATTTTTTTAAGTTTCCGTTAGCACAGTTCATAAAACTGGCATAGGCATGAGCCGCTTCCCACAATGTAATTTCGCCGCCACCAAGAATAAGTGGAAGACCATATTCTTCACCAGGTCTGTTCAGGGTTGTAAATCCACTTTTCCTTAAAAAATCCAGAAATGCATTAAGTCCATATTCACGCAGTTCTCTAATGGCAGGAATATTTAAGGAACGGGAAAGTGCTTCGTCTGCAGGAACTATTCCTCTGTATACAGGAATATTGTTATCTGGCCGATAGTTGCCGATTCTTATTGGAACATCTACTACCATCTGCTGTGGCAAAAGCTGTCCTGAATCCAGCATGGCAGCATACAAAAACGGCTTTAATAGTGAACCAGAGCTCCTCTTTGCCTGAACAACATCAACTGCCCGTGTTCTGTTGTTTCTGCCATTCATACCGGTGTTTCCCACATATGCCAGTACTTCACCAGTCTCTGTATTCAGAATAAGAGCTGCACCGTTGTTAATTCCACGCCGGCTGAAATTATATGACCACTCTTCCAGAAGCCGTGTTGTATTTTTCTGCATTCTGGAATCCATGGAAGTGTAAAACTTTGTCTTTTTTTTATCTGTCTTTTTTAAAAACTCAAGATAATGTGGAGCAAAGGCCGGAAGTGAATATGGCTTTCCAGGAAGTTTTTCATCCAGAGAAAGCTCCAGCTCATCTTCACTTAAATACCCAAGCTCGTGCATTTTTAATAAAAGATCATCCCGCTTTTTCTTTAATCTTGGTGTAGAAATTGAATTATCAGCTCCCGGGAAAACTATTGAAGGCTGATTTGGAAGAACTGCCAGTGTAGCAGCCTCTGCCCATGTAAGCCGTTCCGGAGGCATATTAAAATATCTCCAGGAAGCTGCCTCCAGACCTACAACATTTCCTCCAAATGGAGCATTTGCACAGTAAAGCTCCAGAATCTTTTTTTTACTGTATCTTAATTCAAGAAAAACCGCTGATATAGCTTCATGTATCTTTTGTAAAATTGTACGTTTCGGATTTTTTTCAAGGATACGAACCGTCTGCATGGTTATAGTAGATCCACCGGAAACAATTCTTCCCTGCTGTCTATTGGCCCTGTATGCTCTGACTATCGAAAAAACATCAACTCCCGGATGCCGGTAAAATCTTTTATCCTCAAAAGTAACTATTGCCCTGGCAAATTTTTCCGGCACCTCAGAACCTTCGAACCTCCACTGTTCATCCGACGCTACCTGAGCCCCAAGAAGACGGCCCTCCCAATCATACAACGCATAAGAGTAAGGACCGCCTTTTTTTATGAGCACATGAGGAATTAAAAAAGTAAGGATTGTTATTAAAAGAAGAATGCCGCCCCCTGCAATGAGGACGGCTTTTATTTTTTTATTCACTTTATTTTATCATCTGTACAAATCTGCCTGGTATCATGGCACTGACTGAATCATCATACATTGCTTCGGCATGAATTGCTGGTATAAAGAAATTTCCTGTGTAAGCCACATTTGCCATAAAAGTAAAGCTCTTTGATTTACCTGCTTCAAGATCGAAGTAAGTATAAATTCCTTCATCTTTTATGTCCTGATATGTATAAGATGATGCAACCATCCTTTCATCCCCGGAAGTAAGGCGGTCATTTGTAAATTCAAAGCAAGTTGATGCAGGTACAGTAAGAGCAACGTTTTCAACTTTGTTTCTTGAATTATTTTTTACAGTAACCATGAACTTAACAGTATCACCAGGCTTGTAAAAATTACCCAGTCCCTTTACTTCAAGAGCGATATCAGATTTTCTTTCTTTTTCTGTACCAGGAACAGACATACCCCTGGAAACAACTGTTCCGTAAATCATTGTATTTCCAGTATTTTTAACTGTAACCATCTGATTTACTGCAGCGTAATCTGGTCTCAGACTCTCGATTGCTGTTGTTTCCGACAATTTGCCTGTAATCAGTTTACCGTTAGAAGAAAGTTCATAAGAAGCTTCTCCACTTTTTTGTCCAATGTAATATGGCATAAGAGCAGCCAGAGACCATGCAGTATCCTGAGTGCTGAGCCACTGATCAGAAGACAAAGTCTTTACTATTAATTTTGCAATTTTCCCGCAGTCAGCAGTATTTTCTGCATACCAGCTTGCTGTCATATAAACAGCCTGCTGACGGATATCTGAACTAAAATCACTTCCCATGTTTCGGAAGAAGCCAATTGGGGCTCTGTAAAGCTTAAGAATATCTCTTGCTGTTGCAGTTCTGCCTGCCAGTGCATAGCTTGCGGCAAGGAGAAGTCTTGCTTCAGAATCTTCACCGGCATCTGGATAAAGTCTGTTCATTGCACCAAGCTCAGGTTTTCCTGCCAGTGCCAGAACAAAAAGTCTGTATGCCTGAACGGAAGCACCTTCGTATTGAGATGGATTCCAGTTTACTGCAGCCCCGGAAATGTAATTTAAAGCCGGTGTCAAAATTGAATCAGGAACAGAGTATCCTTTCTTTTTTGCTTCCAGCATAAAATGAACTGCGTAACAAGTACCCCACTCGTGAGGAACAGACTGTCCAGGCCAGTAAGCCATACCACCGGAGCTGGTCTGATATGAAGGATACCTCTCAAATACAGAAATTACATTATCTTTAACTGAATTCACCTTGTCTGGAGAAAGTTTTTCAAATCCCGGAAGATAAAGCTGTGGGAATCCTCCAGATGTAATCTGCTCTATACAGCCATGTGGATACTTTACAAGATAATCCAGGCGGTCCGAAAGATTAAGCTGAGGAAGGAGAGAAACTTCTGCAGTAAGGGAAGTCGATTTCTTTTCTGTTGGAGTCTTTACGGAAACTTCCGCAGATTTTCCTGGTTTTACTACAAATTCGGATCTGTATGAAACTGGTACACCACGGGACATTACGTCAACTTCGCATGATGATTTTGAAGAAGCCGAGCCTGTTTTTGCAGTAGCAATAAAGTTTGCTTTACCGATTTCAGAAGTTTCTACCTGGAAAGTAATGACTTTGCTGTCACCGGCTGGAATTTCAACTGACTGAACTTTGTTCAGGTTAATAACGCCACGTGCAGAAAGAGTTACATTGACAGTCTGAGTTTTTTCCATGCAGTTGAACACGGAAACTGGAATGAGCACTGTTTCTTCCGCACCAAGAGTCCTTGGAATAGAAGTCTGAACCATAAGATCCGATTTTACCGGAATTGATTTTTCAACAGTACCATAAGAGCCTTCATTACCGGCAATTACCATAGCCCGAACTGCACCAACGTAATTTGGCATATCAAATACAGTAACTTTTTTTTCACCAGCTGCCAGTGTAAAAGGACCAAAATATTTTACAACTGGAGCAAACCGGTTTTCATTCCGTTCATTTCCATTCATAAAATCTTCAGAACCACCGATTGAAAGCAAAGTTTCAAGTTTTCCAGAATAAGCATTTACTACATATTTATAAATATCCCAGTTTTCCAGCTGACTTGCTTCTTTTTTATAGAATTCACTTCGAAGATCAGGACTGTGATAATTTGTAAGACCAAGAAGACCTTCATCAACAACAGCAAGAGTATATGTCATAGGCTTTCCTGAAGCTTCACTTACAGAAATTCTTGCAGAAGCATTTGGTTCAAAAACAGAACTTGCTGTAATTACCGGCGAGAGCTTTGTTGCAGGATTTTCAACATTTACAGGAACAACCCCATATAATCTGATTGGCAGACTGTTTGCTGTCTGGAGATGCTGCTGCAAAAGTGTAACATGAACATAAACGTTTGGAGCCATGTCAGAAGTAAGGTTAAGTTTATAAACAGTTGTTCCTGATTCAGTTTCAATCCAGTCCTGCTTAATGATTGTTCCGGATTTTTCTACAGTTACAAGAGCCCTTGCTCCAATTCCGGAAGCAAATGAAATTTCAGCAGTTTCTCCAGTCTTATACTGTTTTTTGTCAGTAGAAAGAGGAACCATAGCCGCACTGCCAGAACTGTCTTCCTGAGCACGTCCTGCCCATCCCGGCCAATCGATGTAAACAATTTTTGCTGCAGAGTGTCCCCACGAATCTTTAACAACAATCATGTACCGTCCCCAGTCAGGATACTTGATTTTAAAGGTGAAGTTTCCCCTTCCATTTGAGACAGAAACATTTCCGCTGTCAATTTTTCCTCGGTAGTAAGAAGAAACATATGCCGCATCAGTATATGCATCTTTTTCCCACCACCACTTCCATTCCAGCTTATACATTTCCCAGCTCAGGTTTGCTGATGAAACAGGTTTACCTTCTGGATCAAGAAGAACTACATCAGCAGTATGGTCAACATCTGTAAGGAGCATATTTCGGGCAGCATCGCCCTTTGGCAGCCTTACACCAACATATCTGTCGTATGGAGAATAAACAAATGATTTTGACTGAGATGAAAAACCGCCTGCGGGTTCAAATACTTTAGTTATAAAGTTTGCCTTAAGCTTTCCAGGAAGCTCATTTCCAGCATCAAGTTTAAGATTGAAGTCTGCCTTTGATGAATTGTTAAGTTTTCCTTCCCAGATTATCTCTCTGTCTGACTGAAGCTTAATTTCTGGATTTGTGAAGGAATAGTCTGAATAACCGTCAAAAATTGTAGCAGCTTCGGCATACGCAACAGAGACTTCTGCCTTATAACCAGGAGTTGGTGCCCCGTGAAGCCATGCACTGGTAAGAGTAAAACTGTTGCTGCTGGAAGTAAGAATTTTTTCTGAAGACTCAAGTTCTACTGACAGCTTGTTTGGAACTACTGTTTCGATATTAAGATACTTAGACCAGGATTTTCCACCGATTTTTACTTTTGCAGTCCAGAGGCCTGTAACATCAGATGCTTTTGTTGAAGTTTCAATCGGATAAAATCCGTTTACTTTATTTGTAAGGAGCTGTGTATCTGCTGTACGGCCAAGAGGATCTGTAAGTTCAAATGAAACAGGAATGTTTGATGGGAGAGATTTAGCTAAATCCTGAAGAACAAATGTAAGGAAAATATTATCCCCAGGACGCCAGACTCCTCGTTCTCCATAAATAAAACCTTTTACTCCGTTTTCAGCCAGTTCTCCGCCTGTTTCAAAATGACTTGTACTTAAAGAAGTTCCATAGGAAATCTTAAGATACGAAGTCTGTCTGTTTGCAGAAGCTACGATTACATAAGATTTTGTAGAATCAGGGAATATGACAGTTCCCTTTGAATCAGTTTTGCCAGAGGCGATGGTTGTTCCAACATAGGACTTAAGAGTTACATCAGCTCCAGGAACAGGCTTTGCTGTACGAATGTCAGTTACAGTTACATAGAGGCAATTGTTAACATCTCTTTTGGCAATGATTCCTACATCAGAAACAAGAATGTTTCTGGACACAAGACAGTCATAATTATAGCTTGCTGAATAATATGCGGGATGACACGGATCTTTTCTGTATCGCCAGAAAGTATTTCTGTCTTCGGATTTAACGTCATCCCACCAGTCCCATGAACTTTTTTCTGTTTCTGTAATATATGGTTCAATAGAATCAGGAGGCTGAGGAATATTGCGGAAATCCTGATGAGAATTGCTGCATACATAGCGAACCTGATCTTTGCGGAAGGAAATTCTTATGTGGAACATACCGTTAGAATATTTTTTTGTGATTTCCGAAAGATCAAGACCTCTGGCAACAAATTTGTTCTGCATAGAATCGTTCCAGATAAAGTTGATTTTCTTTTCCCATACAGGCTCACCAACACGGTTGATGTTGTATGTTCCATCCAGCTCATTGTCCTGCAGGAACTGAATCATGTTTTTGTCGTAAATTTCATAAACCTGAACGATTACACCGGAGAGGTTTTTTGTTTCAATAGGATAAACAGCACCTTTAGTTGTAGGAAGGATTACATTTTCACTGGAGAATTTTACTTCAGGAAGTTCCCAGTTATCTGCAAGCCGAACTGAAGAGCTGGCAACAAGATATCCGCCGGATGCAGAAAGAATTCCTCTGTCGATTGAAACTGTTTCAACACCGTCAAAATTTGAATCGCTGAAGATAGTAAGAAGGTTTCCCCGGATATTTGCATTAAATTTTCCGGCAGCCCTGTATCCGTCTTTATCCTTAGGAATAATAAACGAAGCAACATCCTGTGCCGTATCAAGTGCCTGGGAAAAACTGACAAGAATTGTGTTTGATTTTGCAGTATTTATATCAAGAATTTCAAAAGACCCCTGACCTGGAATCTTTACTGTTTTTGAACCAGAATAAAGCCTGTTAAGACTGCTGTCCATTCCCAGACTTTTTCCAGACCATGTAATTTTAAGATTACGGTCTTTTTCAGAAACAGGAATATTTGAAACAACAAAATCCCACCTTTCTGGAACCGACGACTTTGACCACTGAATTTTCTGTGTTTTTCCTGACAGCTTTGCATTTAAGGTTGAAGCAATTTTTTCTTCTGTAACAGGAATGTCTGTTACTGCATTACCCGAAACACAATAGCTTCCAGAACCTTCATCAAGCCGTATTTCGTCAAAGTTAACACTATATGATGGGTTTTCGATGATAAACTGACGCTCAAAATATTTTTCAGGACCTGAAGCACCAAAAAGTTTTTTACAGTCCGCCTTAAGCGAAAGAATAGAATTCTGTCTGTAAGGTTCTGCCGGTGTAAAAACCGCAGTCCTGTTGTCTTCAGAAATTTTCCATTCACCTTTAACAGATGGCGACAGATAAAGTCCGGTTTCAAGAGGAACCTTACTTTCTCTTGTAAAAGAAATTACAACCGGTGAAAGACGTCCCAATCCTGTTCCAGATATGGATTCAACATATTCGTCATTAACCTGGCTATAAGATACCTGCAATTTTTTTTCGCAGCCTGCACATAAAAGTGATAATAAACTCACTGTCCCAAGAATGAAAAAAAGTTTTCTTGTCATGCCTTTATACTATCACCTTTTGCAAAAATCAGAAATGGTGCAAGATAAAAAAACAGGCTGCCATTTCTGACAGCCCGCTTCAGGGATTTATGCGTTTTTTTAGAGGGAGACGTCCTCTAATTATCTTTCGTTCTGCAAAGCATCTACACCAGTTTCGCCGGTACGGATCTTAACAACACCAGAGATGTCACTTACGAAAATCTTTCCGTCACCGATATGGCCTGTGTAAAGAACTTTGCGGGCTGTATCAACAACTGTATCAACAGGAACTTTTGAAATAACTGTTTCAATCTTAATCTTTGGATGGAGGCTGATATCAACCGGAGTACCACGGTAGTATTCGCTGGCACCCTTCTGCATACCGCAACCCATTACGTTGCTTACAGTCATACCTTCTACACCGATTTCGTTCATGGCACGCTTAAGGGCTTCAAACTTGTTCTGACGTGTAATGATTACAACTTTATGAGCAACACCGCTTGTTGCTGTGCTGCTTACAGGAACTGCAACTGCAGGAATTTCAACGCCTTCTTCTTTTGCTTCTTCAACTTCTTCTGCAGAGAACTGCATTGCAATACCTGAGTAAGAAGAGTCGATGCCGTGTTCAAGCTTATCAAGACCAAGGATTTCTTCTTCTGCTGTTACGCGGAGTCCAAGAGTTGCCTTAATGATAAGGAATACGATGAACATTGTAATTACTGTGTAAAGTGCCACTGCACCAAATCCAAGGAACTGGAGTCCAAGAAGTTCTGCACTGCCTGTGTAGAAAAGACCACCAATTGTTTCGCCTGCTGCGTTTGCAATTGCGTAGCCTGGAACTGCTGGGTTTGCAAAAAGACCAACAGCAAGTGTACCCCAGATACCGTTGAGACAGTGTACTGCTACGGCACCAACAGGATCGTCGATGTGAAGTACGTTATCAAGGAACCAAACACCGAAGATTACCAGAAGACCAGCAACAATACCGATGATTGCGGCACCTGCTGCGTCTGTTACGTCACAAGGAGCTGTAATTGCTACAAGACCTGCAAGTGAGGCGTTAAGACACATAGAAACATCAGGCTTACCGTATTTGATCCATGTAAAGATCATACAAGTTACTGTTGCAATTGCCGGAGCAACTGTTGTTGTTAAGAATACTGAACCAAGCTGTTCTACTGTTGTACAAGCTGCACCGTTGAATCCGTACCATCCGAACCAGAGGATGAAACATCCGAGGGCACCCATTGGAAGGTTGTGGCCTGGGAATGCGTGTACCTTTGTT
Organism: Treponema sp.; assembly: GCA_045627285.1. Taxonomy (GTDB): domain Bacteria; phylum Spirochaetota; class Spirochaetia; order Treponematales; family Treponemataceae; genus Treponema_D. The sequence goes on from JAZQNJ010000001.1 coordinate 23,562, forward strand.
ACTTTACCTGCTGCATCGCGAGTGAATTTGCCGATACGTGGTCCAAGGAGCCATGCACCAATGAGAGCCGAAATACCACCTACCATGTGGATTGCACAGCTACCAGCAAAATCGTGGAATCCCATCTGAGCAAGCCATCCGCCGCCCCAGATCCAGTGAGCTTCGATTGGATAGATAAGACCAGAAATAATTGCTGAGTATACACAGTATGAAAGGAACTTTGTGCGTTCTGCCATAGCACCTGAAACGATTGTTGCAGTTGTTGCACAGAATACTAAGTTAAATACAAAGTTAGACCAGTCAAATGAGCCGTAACCTGTAAAAAGGTCAAAGCCTGGTTTTCCGATAAAACCAAGTAAATCTTCGCCAAGTAAAAGGCTAAAACCGATAAGCATGAACATTACTGTACCAATACAGAAGTCCATGAGGTTTTTCATGATGATGTTACCAGCGTTCTTTGCACGGGTAAAACCAGTTTCAACCATTGCGAAACCAGCCTGCATCCAGAATACCAGAGCAGCACCAATAAGGAACCATACACCAAAAACTACGCCGTTAATTTCTTCCATAGTTTTTCTCCTTGAAGGGGAAGGTCTTCCCCTACGCCCGCACTTCGTTGCGTTCTACCCTTTCTGCGGGAGCACCCGCAACGCCCCGGGCCTTTTTTTTAATTAAAATATTATGACCAGCAACGCCAGTCTGATTACCATAAAAAAAGGCATGCGAAAGTTGATGTTTCTTCCATAAAGTAAACACCAGTTTCCGCACGCCATTGTGCAAGTATATTCCGCAGGTTCTTAGGTAGGGAGCGACGGCTTCATCCGGCAAAACAGTCGAGGACTGTTTTGAGCGAGTCTCGAAGCAGTTATGCTGTGCACGTTGAAAGCCCTGAGCCGTGCCGCGGAAGATAGGGGGTCTGGGGGAAAGAGGGAGCTCGCTTCGGAGTAGGGCTTCCTCTTTCCCCCAGAAACGGGGGTTCAAAAGGGGTTCTCCCCTTTTAATTAAACTCTAAACAGCAAATCCTCGTAGCAAGGGAATGGTTTGTATTCTTCGCCAAGGAGAGGTTCGATTTCGTCGTATACGGCGCGAACTTCTGCCATTGCTGGAACAACTTTGTCAGCGTAAGCTTTTGCTTCCTTAAGGTTGTCACCTGCTGCTTTTGCTGCTTCGTGAGCTTTTACAAGAGCATCTGATTTAGCAACAAGGTCATCTGCAAGCTGATCAAGTGTAGCAAGAACTGAAGTTTCAGCTTTTGCCTTTGCACCTGGAACAACTGCCTTAAGATCAATAACTGTCTTTGAAACAGCTGAAACATATTTGTAAACTGCAGGGAGGATATCTTTGTAGATCATTTCCTGCATTGTGTTTACTTCGATGTTAAGAAGCTGGCAGTACTTTTCGAGCTTGATGTCGTAGTGTGCTTCCATTTCTTCTTTTGTATAAACACCCATTTCTGTAAAGAGCTTAACGTTCTTTGCATCAAGGTAGTGTTCAACAGCATCTGGAGTTGTCTTGAGTTCCATAAGGCCGCGTTTTGCAGCTTCAACT
>JAZQNJ010000002.1:0-26494 GCA_045627285.1 Treponema sp.
CTTCGTGAATAGCGTGAATCTTGTTACAGTAGAACAGGATACGTTCAGAAGTTGTTGTTTTACCTGAGTCAATGTGGGCACTGATACCGATATTACGTACTTTAGTAATATCAAAAGCCATATTGTTACCTCTCAAAAAAAGATTTACAGATTTAAAACCGCAAGCAGAATTACCCAATGATAATATTTTCAACTTAACGATATATTCAACAAAATATATAGGAAATCCCTATCTTATTCAATAACAAGGAATAAAAACACTTAAAATTCAAATACGAATTTTGCCTTAAGGTTTAAGGCCGTGTTTTTGTAACTTTTTCGAAGCTGAATTTCAGGTGAAAGTGACCTTGATTTTCTGAAACCATTTTCAAATTCTCCGCTGAATGATGAAGATATGGTTATACCTGTTTTTTCTGGAGAGGCTTGTATGGAACCGGATATAGTCTGCTTTAATTTTGAACCCTTTCGCTGGGGAACATATTGCTTTCCTGTTATGCTTATCGAAGATTTAAGCGGCGTAGAAGTTTCGTGATAATAAATCTTTAATTCTCCGTAGGGTTCTGGTGCAGAAGGTGAAATTTCAGGATACAGAAGAATATTTACCATAGATAAATCTGTTCTGAACGTATAGCTGTTTGTTGCGCTGAAACTTCCTGTTACCTTCATTATGTTAATGACATCTTCCGGAAGGGGACCTGCCATTTTCCAGATTTCTGTAATACTTAATCCTGTTTTTATGCCTGTACCGTCTGAAAGAAAAAAAGAAAGTCCTGGTGTAAAGGTAAACTGTTGAAGTGTTTTAATTATTGAGGATCCAGGATTAATTAAAGGAGCTGCAGAAGGAGAGTATTTTGCTGTTGGAATATAAAAATAGTTGAAATCTGCAGAAAAGAAATTAATTGAAATTCTGTTTTTTGTAGAAATCCAGAAGCAGTCAATGCCAAATTGATCAGGATAAAATCCAGACTGAATCATATGTTTAAAGAAGGGACTTTTAAAGGTAAGCCCTGCGGTTGCGGTCCATGCTCTTTCTGGCTCAAAGGAAATATTATTTTTAGAAAGATATGAAGAGCATCCATTCATTTTAAAATTGGCCAGAGAAATTCCTGCAGAAAGTGTTGTTCCCGGAGAGAATTTTACATCAGACTTGGCTGAAGCAATTATGGTTTGATCTTCCATTACTGCCTGACTGAGGATAAGAGGAATTCTGAATCTGGTAAAATCCTGCTGAATAAACAATCCCTGTTGTTTTTGGGAAGAAGACAGTGATACAAGGGTTGCAGAAAGGAAAAGTGATTCAGAAAAAGAGCTGCTTACTGCACTGGAAGGAACGGAAGGAACAGGATTTTTAATCTTTGACCAGGAGCCGCCGGGAGAAATCATGCCGGCTTTAATGGTTATGGGGAATACATTTTTTGCCAGAAGAAAGGAAGATGCCCAGGTGGAATCCTTATAGGATCTGTTGTCGGTGCGGCAGAAAAATCTTATGCTTCCGTTGAAGGATGGCTCTGTAGCAAGAACAAAATTTCCTCCCCAGTGAGAAGTGCTGTTACTGCCCTGGTCATTCCATGTGGTTTTTGTGCTACCCTGGAGAGACAGAAAAAAATGAGGCTGTTCTGATTCTGCATAAAAAAAATGAAACAGAAAAAGAGCTTGAATAAGTAAAAATGTTTTGTATTTCACATATTACTTATTGATTTCAAAAATTAAAAAATTACATTTTTTAAGGAAAAAAAAGAAAAAAAATCCTGATTAAGCTGTCTTAATCAGGATTGCTGTATCTGCTTATGGAACAGAATTATTTATTTGTAATGTAGCTGTCAGTTTTTGCAAACTCGTTAATCATTTTGATTCTTGACTGCCAGTATTCTGCTTCGCTTTTTGTTGTGAACGGTCCTACACGTACACGGTAAAAAAGTTTTCCTTTAGCATCTTTGTATGTAAATACTTCGTTTCTGATTTTCTTGTCTTCAAGCAGACTGCGTGCAGTGTCGGCAGATTTTTTTTCTGTATAAGAACCAACCTGAATCCAGAATGAATCTGGTGCAGCTGGTTTTGCCGGTGCTTTTGCAGAAGTTTTAGCAGGTGCTTTTGGTGCTGCTTTTGCTGTTGTTGCAGCAGGCTTGCTTTCTTTTTTTGCTGGTTTTGAAGAAACAGATTCAGATTCTTTTTTTGGAGCAGGAGCATAGTAGCTGTCCGGTGCAGGAGTATATTTTTCTGCAGGTTTCTGCTTTGATGCCATCTGTTCAGCAGCTTTCTGGTTGACTGGTGTTACAGAAGAAACTGGAGCTTCTCCTGATTTTAAGGTGTTAAGATCAATAGTTGTTGTAGAACCTTTGCCGTAAACAACTGTATTGTCTGTAATTACAGTAACATTTTCTACTTTAACAGGAGTTGTTGAGTATACGACAGAAGAATTTGCATCTGTCTGTGACAAAGGAGCCACACGGTTTTCTTCTGATGTTCCAGATTCTTCCGGCTGAACTTCCACTGCAACAGGAGTTATACCTGCAGGTTCAACAGAATTTGGATATGAATAAGCCTGTGCTGAATCTCTTTTTGGAGTGTTTACAAAACCATCAGCAGGATTGTAATAAGTCTGAACCGGTTCTGCTTTCTTTAATGATGAAGATGAAAGAATTACTGCGGCACCTACAACTACAAGCAGGAATACACCAACAGCTGCAACAATCCATAAAGTTCTTTTCTGTTCCATAACTAAAAACCTCTCAAGAATCCCCGGTTTAAATAATGAGGACTCTATACCCATATTCTTTTATCGGATAACAGAAAAAAAAGTTTAGAAATTAATTTTTAATGATATAGATTTGCTTTCCTGTCTTTTTATAATCTTTGAGGAGATTTTTCTGGGATTTAAAGCGTCTGAGAATTTGTCTGTAGGCCATGTGATCTCTTTGTCTTGCCCGTATAAGCCGTTTAAGAAATGGTGCTGTAACGAAATATATACAGTCGCACAGGTTCATCAGTTCCGGTGTTTTGTATAAAACTGTGGCATTAATTAAAACAGTTTTTCCCAGGGCTGTATTTTCCGAAACAAAGGCATTTACAATTTCTATGACTTTTGGGTAAAGAATGGCTTCCTGTATAGCAAGAAGATTTTTGTCTGCAAACAGAAGGACTCCAAGATTCCGTCTGTTTATTGAGCCATCTTCGTTTAACAGGGTGATGTTTTTGTCTGAGGCTATGGTACTGAAGGATTTAAGTATGGGCTCTTTGCAAAGCTCAATGGCCATGTGAACGGTTTTATCTAAGTCGATGGAAACACAGTTTTCGTTTTCCAGGAGACTAGAGATGTAGTTTTTTCCAGCGGCCATCTGTCCTGTGAGGCAGATGATCATGGGGCGTTGCGGGGTGTCCCCGCAGGAGGGGGTGGCGGAAAACGGGGAAGTGGAGCTCTGCGGAACTTCCCTGTTTGGAGACAGGGGCAGACGCCCCTTTAAATCTATAATTGTACTGGACCCCGTGGTTTTTCCGGTCATTTTTAGTGGAATTCTCCCCATGATTTTCCGTTTTCAACACTGATTCTAAGAGGAACATTCAGGTGAACGGCGTGTTCCATTTTTTCTGTAATGAGGGCGACTGTGTCTGAAATTGCTTCCTTGCTGTCGGGACATTCTAGGATAAGTTCGTCGTGAACCTGGAGAAGAAGTTTTGCTCCTGTTGGATTTGCTTTTAATCCCTGGGCGACATCAATCATAGCCTGCTTAACGATATCTGCAGCACTTCCCTGTATAGGCGAGTTTTTTGCAATGCGGATGGCACCTTCTTTTTCCATTTTATTTGAACTGTTGATTGATTTGATGAAGCGGCGGCGGCCTTTTATTGTTTCGATGAAGCCGGTCTCTTCTGCCTGATGAACGTTTTTGTCGAAGAAGTCACGGACTCCGGAATAAACAGCAAAGTAACTGGCTATAAATTCCTGAGCCTGAGTTCTGGAAATTTTAAGGTCTTTTGCCAGCGAAAAAGCACCCATACCATACATGAGCCCGAAGTTTAAGGTCTTGGCACTCCGACGCATTTCGGCAGTTACCTGATCCATAGGAACTCCGTAAATCAGGCTGGCAGTAGATTTGTGTACATCGATTCCGTCATTAAAGGCCTGACAGAGATTTTTATCTCCAGACAGGTGGGCCAGAACAACAAGCTCAATCTGGGCGTAATCTGCACTGATGAGGACTTTTCCTTCTGGAGCTGTAAATGCGGAACGGATTTTACGGCCTTCTTCCGAGCGTACAGGAATGTTCTGAAGGTTCGGGTCTTTTGATGAGAGTCGGCCGGTGGCTGTGCCTGTCTGCATGAAAGTTGTATGAATACGGTTTTCGTCTTCTGTCAGTTTGGGCAGGGTTTCTACGTAGGTTGAAAGAAGCTTGGCTTTTGCCCTGTAGTCAAGAATCATGCCTGGAATAGGGTCGTACATCGTAAGGCTTTCCAGAACATCTGTATCTGTGGAATATCCTGTTTTTGTCTTTTTGCCAGGTTTTAATCCCCGTTCCTCAAAAAGAACTGTGCTTAACTGTTTTGGGGAAGCAATGTTGAATTCGTGGCCTGCTGCTTCGTAAATATCTTTTTCGGCTTTCAGAAGCTGTGTTTTTAAATCGACGGCATAATTATTGAGTACGCTGGATTCCAGATGAATTCCGTTAAGTTCCATTTCTGCCAGAACCGGAAGAACCTTCATTTCCATGTCGGTAAAGAGAGAAATCAGGTTTGCTTTTTTGAGTTCTGGTTCAAAATATTGCCACAGCTGGAGAGTAAAATCTGAATCCTCGGCTCCGTATTTTGCTGCATCTTCCAGCTTTACATCTGCGAAGGTCTGGCCTTTGCCTACAAGTTCACCAAATTCTGTTCCTTTGAGTCCAAGTTTCTGTTCTGCAAGAGTTTCCAGGGCGTATGGATTTTTACCCAGACGGTCCGGCTCCAGAATCCAGGATGCGATCATTGTGTCTTTTAAAAGATATGAGTTTGTATCGAGAACTTCAGTCAGTCCATTGGAATAAAGAACTTCCATATCAAACTTTGCGTTGTGCATTACAACTGTGCAGCCTGAGGTAAAAAGTTTTTTTAACTGATCAAGACAGTCTTTTTTAGAGATTACAGGTGGTGCAAAAAGTGTTTCTGCATTAAGGATAATTGGAACGTAAATACCCTTGCCTTTCTGGTATGAGAGGGAAAAGCCTACAAGGTTTGCTTCTCTTGTATTAAGTGAATCTGTTTCTGTGTCAAAGGCGATGGTGCCTGCTTTTATTGATTCTTCTATATAAAAGGATAATTCTTTTAAATCTGTGCAAGCCTTGTAGTCTCCATGATTCTGATGAATTTCCAAAGGAGTTTCCTGGGATGTGGCGAAGTCCGGAACAGATGTTCTTTCTGAAGCCGGGGTGTCTGCAGCTGTTTCTGACTGGCTGCTTCCGTTTCCGAGGCCTCTGTAAGTTTTGGACAAGGCCGGAAGTTCACGTTTTGTCATTTCGGCGGCAAATTCTTCATATTTGAGGTTTGAAATGCTGAATGAAGAGAGATTGTCGCTGATTTTTGACTGGTCATCATCTATTTTGAGAGGAACTGTCTCGCAAAGTGTAATGAGCTGTTTGGAGAGGAATGCATTGTCTTTTGAAGCTCTGATTTTTTCGCCAATAGAACCTTTAATGGAATCTGCATTCTGATAGATTGCTTCCAGGGAACCGTATTCTGTTATGAGTTTTACAGCTGTTTTAGGACCGCAGCCTGCAACACCAGGAACATTATCTGCAGAGTCTCCCATGAGACTTAGAAGGTCAAGAAGCTTTGGAGCTGGAACACCCCATTCTGCTTCAATGTCATTTGCGTCTGCTTCTGCCCAGACTTTTACTTTATCTGGTTTAAGCATGTGAATGTTGTCGTTTGCCAGCTGCTGCAGGTCTTTGTCGGCACTTAAAATTACACAGTGTCGGCCTTCTTTGTCGCACTGGCGGGCGATTGTGGCAATAACGTCATCAGCCTCGTATCCGTCGACCCGGAGAACTGGTATTCCGAGGATATTGAGACAGTCTTCTATGATTGGGAACTGAGCCTTAAGGTCATCAGGTGTTTTTGCTCTATTTGCCTTGTACTCCTTGTACTGTTCATGACGGAAGGTTGGAGTGCGGCTGTCCATTGCAGCAACAAAATATTTTGGGTTGTAATTTTTGATTAAGAGACTGAGATTTCTGAAAAAACCGAAGAGTGCACTGATGTTCTGGCCCTTTGAATCTGTTAGAGGCCTTGTAAAAAATGCGTAATATTCACGGAAGATAAGTCCGTAGCTGTCCAGAATAAAAACTGTTTCGTCGTCAATGAATTGTGCCATATTTTAATTATAGATGGGGAATGGGGAATAGGGAATAGGTAATAGGGAATGGGGATTTGGGAAAAAAAGTACTTAACTTCATTTTTCTGGTGCCGAAAATTCATTAGGGAAGTTTTATCTCGAATTTTTCAGAACATGGAGAAAAGAAAAATGGGATTTATGAACAATGCTTACGCAGCTTATCAGAATACTGGTATAAAAACTGCAAGTCAGGGGAGACTTATTGTGCTTCTTTACGAAGGTGCAGTTAAAAACCTGACAAATGCTCAGATGTGTTTTAACAGTGAAGGAAAGATTGAAGCAAAGAATATCGAAAAGTTCGGTAACTATGTAATGAAGGCACAGGACATAATCAGTGAGCTTCAGGTCAGTCTCGATATGGAAAAAGGCGGTCAGATTGCCACAAATCTTATGTCACTTTACGTGTATTTTAATCAGGAACTGATGAGTGCAAATATCAATAAGGATAAGAAAAAACTTGATTTTGTCCTGAATATGATGACTCAGCTTTCCGGGGCCTGGTCACAGGCTGCCAGCAGCGAGGCTAATACTACCGGTACAACTGCCCGCAGTGGATTGAATATTGAGGGGTAAGCAAGATGGAATTAACACAGGAACAGTTTGAAGAAAGAGTTGCAATTTTAAAAAGATTCAGAAATCTTCTGGAACAGCAGCGCAATAAATTTCGTGAGTATCTGCAGGTACTGGAATGCCAGCAGGGAAAAATCGAAGTTGAAGACGGTGATGCACTTGTAGCTCATGCAGAACTAGAACAACAGATTGTTGCAAATATTTCAAGTCTGCAGAAAGTGATTGAACCAATGCAGAGTATGTATAAAGCTGCTGCAATGACTCCCGGAATGTCTTCTGATGAAACTGACAGTGTTCAGAGGATGCAGTCTGATCTGGCTGAACTTCAGAAAAAGGTTCTGGCACAGAATGAACATAACCGTCAGTTATTGCGCACCCACATGGAAACAATTAAAAAGCAGCTTTCAGAAATGCGCAGTGCAAATCCATACAGAGGTATGCGTTCTGTTTATGCAGAAACAGCTCCTGTAGCATCAAATATTGCCATCGAGGCTTAAGTCACTAATATCCTTAGGTTTTTTATAGTCTTTGTTTCAGATAACAAATGTGTTATATTTGATTATGGAGGCAGAGATTATGAAAAACAAAGTTTTATCTTTATTCATATTAATATCAGTCCTTCCTGCTTTTTCACAAAAAATTACAATCATAAATAAAACACTCGAGTCAGTTACAGTAAAAATTCAGAATGAAGTTACTTTTGATTTTGACAGGCTGACTCTTGGACCTAACTGCACTGTTGATTTTGAAAGTACAACGCAGCGACGTGTTGCCCTTGCCGACACAATACATTTTTTTGCCATTAACGAATTAAAAAAAGGTAATACAGTAATTACAATCTATCAGCTGTCAGCTAAAACAAAAAAATCCTCTGGAACATCTTGGGATGAAGATGAAGAAGCTGAATCTGTAACTGTTGCAGCAGATGACTATGTTTCAGATGAGGTTTTTGATGCAAATATGGAGGAAACTCCTTCTGAAAATGAAGCATATGTTAATGAGGTTGTTGAGATTCCTGAAGAAGAAGCTGCTGTTATGGAAAATGAAACTTCCGATGAAGAAAAGCTTACTGGCCTTCAGTCTGTGCCTATGGTGAGTGATGAACTGCCGGCAGAAAAAAGTGAAAATTCATTGGATTTAGAACTTTCGGATTTTTATGATAATCCTGATGCGGCAGAAGAAATTCCAGAACAGATTTTTGAAGACGCAGATGATGAAGAGTTGAAAATTTTCTAAAATCTGTTCTTTTAATTGATTTATTTTGTTTGTATAACCAGCTTATTTTGATTATATTTATAGAACATTAGTTTAATTTGGAGTAAAAATGAGCGATCCGCAGAACAACGAAGAGCAGAAAGAGCAGGAAAACCAGCCTGTTCCACCACAGGAAAAACCCCCTGTTGAAAAAAAAGCTCCAGAATCAGAAACACCTTCCCGCAAAAATGAAAATAAAGAAGAAGATGATCCATTCAGTTTCTTTAAGCTTTCAATTGAAGAAGATGATAACGAAAAAAATGATAGAAATGACGGCAACAGACCTCATAAATTCCCATTTTTTACAATGCTTCTCCTTACAATTGCAGCCCTTGGATTTGTTAATCTTTTTCTGATTAAAAAGACAGATGATTCAATTCCTTTTTCTCAGTTTCAGCAGCTTGTTCGGGATGGAGAGATTGTTTCTGTAGAAATGTCGGACCGTACTTTTATTGGTTTTGGTCCGGAAACAGAAGTTGTTAATGAACAGGATGATGCATTAGTTGAAGCTGTTCCTTATCTTAAGCAGCTTCGTGCCTATGCCCGCAAAAACGTAAAGAATAAAAAAGTAACTGGTAAAGTTTATAAGACCACAGGTTACATCATGCCTGATTTTATCAAACTTCTTAACGAAAAAGGTATTCAGTATAAATTTGTTTTCAAGCAGACAAGCTGGCTTTTCCAGCTGCTTCTAAATCTTGGTTTTCCTATTGCGTTTATTCTCTTTATGTATTTCTTCGTATTCCGCAAAATGGGCGGTGGTGCCGGTGGAATGGGCTCGATTTTCGGGGCAAACGGAAACAGAGCCAGAGCTATTGAAGAAGGTAAAGTTAAGACCCGGTTTGGTGATGTTGCCGGCGTTGATGAAGCAAAGGAAGAACTTGTTGAGGTTGTAGATTTTCTTAAGGAACCTAAAAAATATACAGATATCGGTGGAAAAATTCCAAAGGGTGTACTTCTTGTAGGTCCTCCAGGAACAGGTAAGACTCTTCTTGCCCGGGCCGTTGCCGGGGAAGCTGGAGTACCATTCTTCAGCATTAGTGGTTCAGATTTTGTTGAAATGTTTGTTGGCGTTGGTGCCAGCCGTGTAAGGGATCTTTTCCGTCAGGCAAGAGAAAAGGCTCCTTGTATCGTATTTATCGATGAAATTGATGCCCTCGGTAAGAGCCGTGTAAACGGATATGGCGGTGGAAACGATGAGCGTGAACAGACATTAAACCAGCTTCTTGTTGAGATGGATGGTTTTGAAAATGAAAAAGGCCTCATAATTCTTGCTGCCACAAACCGTGCAGATGTTCTTGACCCGGCACTTCTTCGTCCTGGACGTTTTGACCGTCAGGTTCCTGTAGAAAAGCCTGATGTTAAGGGCCGCGAAGAGATTCTCCGTATTCATGCAAAAAATGTAAAGCTCGCTAAGGATGTTGATTTTACTTCCGTTGCTCACGGAACAACTGGTTTTGCCGGAGCAGATCTTGCAAATGTTGTAAATGAGGCTGCACTTCTTGCTGTCCGCAACGGCCGCAAGAAAGTTACAATGGAAGATTTTAACGAAGCTATTGATAAGGTTAGCATTGGTCTTAAGAAAAAGAGTCGTAAAGACAATAAAAAAGAAATGCGTCTTGTATCTGTTCATGAAACAGGTCATGCTCTTATTGCTGCGTTTACTCCTGATCACGAACCTGTAAACAAGATTACAGTTGTTCCTCGAAGTAACGGTGTAGGTGGATTTACCCAGTATCGTGAAGAAGAAGAGAAAAACTTCATGACCAAAAAAGACATTATCAATGAAGTTGATTCATGTCTCGGGGGACGTGCAGCAGAACAGATTCTCCTTGAAGATATTTCTACCGGTGCATCAAATGATATAGCAAGAGCAACTCTTCTTATTAAGCGCATGATAACAGACTTTGGAATGTCGGAAAAATTCCAGAATATGACTTTGGGTAAAGGCGTTCTTGGAAATCACGGGGGAGATCCAACAATTTACCGTGAATTCTCTGAAGAAACTCAGCGTTATGTTGATGAAGAAATTGCCCGCATAATGAACGAAAGATATAAACATGTTCTTGAAGTGTTAGGTGGACACAAAGAGCTTCTGGATTATATTGCAAACAGACTTCTTGAAATCGAAACAATGGACGGAAAAGAATTCTACGAAATTGTAAAGAATGAAGAAAACCTGGGAAAACCTGAAGAAAGCGAAGCACAGGCAGAAACTACACCTGACTCATCAGAGACTGCAGAAAGCTTAGCCGGTAATTCCGTTGACGGTATCTCCCAATAAAATTAAAATTGATTTTATTAAACAGACATAAACTGACAGGAAAAATATGAAGAAATTAGTGGTTTTGGCAGGACTTTTGTTCTGCAGTGCAGTGGCCTTTGCTCAGGGAATCCTTACAGCTGCTGCCTTTTTTCAGACTGTATCACAGGAATACGGAAAAATTAATGATTATGAAGCAAACCTGGAAATCAAGGCTGCAAAAAATGTAATGGCAGGAAGGGTTTCTTTTAAGAGACCTGATCTCCTTCGTATCGATTTTACAAAGCCGGAAGACCAGGTAATCTGTTTTAACGGTGATATGCTTACTATTTATCTTCCTGGTTCTGCGGCAATACTTAATCAGCAGGTAGAATCTTCAGGCTCAAACAGCAGTGCCAATATGGCTACACCGCAGGGACTGGCCCTCATGAGCCGCTACTATTCTGTTGCCTATGAAGTAGGCCAGGATCCTGTAAATCTTGATGATTCCAGCAATGAACAGGTTATAAAACTTGTTTTGAGCAGAAGAAATACTTCAGAAGCGTTCCGTTACATTTATCTCAGCATCATTCCTGATACAAAGCTGATTAGGAGAATCGAAGCAGTAACTCCACAGGGAGAGAAAATTCAGTTTGATTTCTCCGGTTATGTAATCAATCAGGGAATTTCTGACCAGAGATTCCTTTATGATCCGCCAACATCTGCTAACAATTACAACAACTTTCTGTTCTCTGGACAGTAATTTATAAACATACAATTAAAAAAGGGCATTTAAATATGGAAAGCTACGGTGCAATTTTAAAAAGCAGGCGAGAAGAACTTTCTCTCGATTACGATACAATTTCTAGGCAGACAGTTATTGCTACTTCTTACCTTAAGGCGCTGGAAGAAGAAGATGAAGGTGTTTTTCCTGGAGAACCATATCTTGTTGGTTTTTTAAGGAACTATGCCGAATTTCTTGGTGTTGATAGTGCCAGAGTGCTTCAGCTTTACCATGCAAAGATGCTTCAGGAATCTCCTGTTCCAGACGGACTTATTGTTCGTGAAAAACCAAAATATCTTATGCCTGTAGTTTGGAGTGGTGTTGCACTGGCAGTAATTATAGCCATTGTGTCAACAATTCTTGTCGTAAGATATAACAAGACAAAAGAAGATACAGAAGTGCTTCTTTCAAAAAAGTCTCAGTCAAATCGATATGAACTTAATGAAAAACCTCTGCAGAAGAGATTTTATAAAGGTGATCAGCTGGTTCTCGGTACAGCTGCCGGTGATGTAGTTATAACAGTTGCAAATACTGTTGGTTCACTTGGCCTTGAGACTCCCGCCGGTATTCAGATGATTGAACTGTCTGAAGAACTTGAAGTAGATATTGACGGTGATGCAAGTCCAGAAATGATTGTTTACGTTTCTGATGTTTCAAATGAATCAAATGATCGTGGAGCAGAAGCCAGAATCCTTCTTAAAAACAGTGAAAATGCTGCTATTGGCGAAACAAAAAGCAGTGAAATTCCAAATGCGGAAGACCTCCCGCCAAATCAGAAACGGGTTGTAATTTTTGAAGATACAAGGGCATATCCTTTTACAGTCCGTGCGGACTTCAGAGCGGGATGTGTATTCAGATACAGACTGGATAGAAAAGAAACTTCTGAAGATTACTTTACAAATGGTGATACAGTTAATATGACTGCTTCGAATGGCGTAAGAATGTGGATCAGCAATGGTAATACTGTAAAACTTCAGGTAATTGCTAATTCCAAATCTTATGATCTTGGTGTTACAAAAGCTGGACAGGTTGTTGTTCAGGACATCAGATGGATTAAAGATACTGATGGAAAATATAAGCTGGTAATCAATGAACTCGACTAAGTTTTTTATAGATCAGCATGGTTGTGCAAAAAACCAGGTAGACGGCGAAATCCTTATTTCCCATCTTGTAGGTTCTCAAAAATGGGAGCAGACCTTTAATCCGGAAGAAGCAGATCTTATTATTATTAATTCCTGTGGATTTATTGAATCGGCAAAAGAAGAATGTCTGAATGCTGTTTTGTCAGCTCGTGAGAATTATCCTGATGCAAAAATTCTTCTTGCAGGATGTCTTGCCGAGCGATATGCAGAAGAGTTAAAGGAGAGTCTTCCTGAAGCTGACGGATTTTTTGGTAATGGAGATCTTTCTCATATTACAGAAACAGCCGATGCCGTAATGAATTCAAAGAGGCCTGCAGACAGATTCCCTCAGAAGGGCGTTTGCGGTGCCAACAGAAATCTTTTGTTAAGTTTTCCTGGAGCCGCCTTTGTAAAAATTACAGAAGGCTGCAACAACAGATGTTCTTTCTGTGCAATCCCGATCATTCGCGGAGAGCTTCGTTCCCGTCCCGCAGTAGAAATTATTGAAGAAATTAAAAGTCTGATTGCCAGTGGTGTATATGAGCTGAATCTTATTGGCCAGGATCTTGCTGCCTATGGTACAGGTCGTAATGACAATGTTTTTGGTAAGGGCCGCACATTTCTTCCTCACGGAACACCGGGGGATTTGTCTGTAGAAGAAGATGATTCCAACAGATTAAACAATGCTGATAAAGCAGAAAAATTTCCTGAATCAGGACTTTGTACGTTGTTAAAGCAGATTTCAGCCCTGGAAGGAACATTCCGTCTTCGTCTTCTTTATATCCATCCAGATCATTTTAATGAAGATATTCTTCCTGTAATTAAGGGTGATGACAGATTTCTCCCATACTTTGATATTCCGTTTCAAAGTGGTGATGATGAAATTATTCCAGCCATGCACCGTACCGGTTCTGCTTCAAAATATGAAACTCTCATAAAAAATATCAGAAATGTTTTTCCAGATGCGGCTATCCGTACTACATTTATGGCAGGATTTCCAGGAGAAACAGACCAGCAGGCTGAAAATACATGTAATTTCCTTAAAAGAATTGCTACAGACTGGTCGGGATGTTTTTCTTATTCAAAAGAAGATGATACTCCAGCCTTTAAGCTAAAAAAACAGGTTCCTGCAAAAAAGGCTCAGGCCAGAGCTTCAAGACTTGTAGGAATTCAGGAAGAAATTACAAGGGAAAAACTTAAAAACCGTTGTGGAAAAGATTACGACATCCTTATAGAAGAAGTTCTGGCCCAGAGTGAAGAAACCCCGGATGAGGGGCTGGCAATTGGACGTGCTTGGTTCCAGGCTCCTGAAGTTGACGGAAGTGTAGTAGTTAGATACGACCGTTCAAATAAAGCAGAAAATGATGCCGTTCAGACTGGAAGACTTGTTACAGTTCATATTACAAGTTCTGGAGATGTGGATTTAAATGGGGATTTTGTCTGTGACAGTCCTCTCAATAAGAAAATAAAAAAATCAACCCTGCAGTTTGCACAGGAAATGTAAGTCAGTATAAAAGGAGGCCCGAGTTATGGAATATCTGGATATCTTAAATGATGAACAGCGGGCCGCCGTTGTGCATGAGGGGACACCTCTTCTGATTCTTGCCGGGGCCGGTTCTGGTAAAACAAGAGTTATTACTACAAAAATCGCCTATCTCATAGCAGAAAAAAACTGTAATCCAAATCAGATTCTGGCAGTAACCTTTACAAAAAAAGCGGCTAACGAAATGCAGGAACGGGCGGTTAATCTTGATGACCGTGCCCAATATTCTCAGATAAGAACATTCCATTCCTTTGGAGCTTGGTTTCTGCGGCTTAATGCAGAGGCTGCAGGAATAGATCCTAATTTTACAGTTTACGATGATGATGATATGGTAACGCTTGTTTCCAAATCAAGTCCTAATCTTACACGGCAGCAGGCAACTCATTTTGCTCATTGTATAAGTCTGTGCAAGGATTATTTTTATTCACCGGAGGATGATCTGTCCGAGGTTGAAAGTGATCCTGATTTTCCAGATATCTATAAAAGATATGAGGCCCGCCTTAGAGAAACAGGCAACGTAGACTTTGGGGATCTTATTCTTTTGCCGGCACAGGTTTTGCTTCGAAATGAAGCTGTACGGACACAGGTTCACAACCGCTTTAAGGTTATTATGGTTGATGAATACCAGGATTCTAATGTTGCTCAGTTTAAACTTCTTAAAGCCCTTGCCGGACCTGAAACATATGTCTGTGTTGTAGGCGATGATGATCAGTCTATCTATAAATTCCGTGGAGCTGAAATACAGAATATTCTTAACTTTAAAACAGAGTTTCCTGGAACAGAAATTATCCGTCTTGAATCAAATTACCGTTCTAAAGCAGAAATTCTTGCTGTGGCAGATGATGTAGTCCGCAATAATACAGGTCGGCTTGGAAAAACCTTAAGGGCAGAGCGGGGAAGCGGAAAAACACCAGTACTTGCTTTTCTTCCTAATCAGGATGAAGAAGTTCACTTTGTATCTGATATTATTCAACAGACTCATAAAATGGGAGTTCCGTATTCAGACTGGGCTGTTTTATATAGAACAAATGCTCAGTCCATGGGGTTTGAATCAGAGTTTCTTCATCGCCGTATTCCATACACAGTTGTAGGTTCTCTGAAATTTTATGAAAGAGAAGAAATTAAGGATCTTCTTGCCTATCTTTCACTTCTGGCAAATCCAAAAGATGAGATTGCATTTCGTCGTATTGTAAATAAGCCTGCAAGAGGTGTTGGTGCTACAAGTCAGGATAAGCTGGTGGAGGCTTACCGTATGGCGGATCATGACTCTGGTATTACAGATTATGTGGAATCCTGCCGTGTAAATATGACCTCGATGTCAAAAAAAGCAAGAGAAGGACTTGGAGATTTTGTAGCCGGAATGGATGTTTTTTCTTCGAAGCTGAAGGAAAATGATGAAAATTTGAATGAAAACCAAAGAATAAATGATACTGCCTTGGAAGCTCTGGAAAATTCTGTACAGCCAAAAGAAGTGTTTACAGTTGAAAAACTTTCTGTTCTTGTGGATCTTATTTCTGAAAAATCAGGCTTAAAGGAATATCACGCAACTGAAGATGAAATTGCCGGCACACAGAGGGTTTCAAATATGCAGGAGCTTTCTAATGCAGCTGTTTTATATGACTGTACGACTAAGGGACTGCTGGATTTTCTTGATCATATTGAACTGGACCGTACTCTGGAAACATCTGATGAGGATACTGATACCGATCAGGTTACATTAATTACATTGCACAATACAAAGGGGCTTGAGTTTAGTCGGGTTGTAATTACAGGTATGGAACTGGGAGTTTTCCCACGGCAGGATAAGTACGGGGAAGATCTGGAAGAGGAACGGCGTCTGTGTTATGTAGGAATAACCCGGGCAAAGGATGAACTTTATATGACAGCCTGCTCAATGCGTCGTATGTACGGGCGTACAGAATATATGGCACCAAGTCCGTTTTTGACAGAAATTGTACCGGAACGGTTAAAGATAATTGGACATGTGCCTTACGGTTTTAAGAAATCATCAAGAGCAGGAAATTCTCATAACGGAGATTTTGGAAATCTTGGATTAAGTCATCCTGACACAGAAACTGATCCTGTAAAACGAAAGTATTGTAAAGGTGCAAAGGTATATCATGATGATTATGGATATGGAGTAATCACATCTGCACTTACAACAGAAGATAATGAATATTCTGTTACAGTTCAGTTTGAAAATGGCGGTATAAAGAAATTTCTTCCTGTATATCAGCAGAAATCACTTCTAGTTGTAAAAGATTAAAGGCTTAAAATGTACAGATAAGTGAAGTGGTGACCACAAGCAAAATGGAGAAGGTGGTCATCGGGTAAAGCCGGAAATGCATGTTCGGAAAAGTGTAAAAGACGTCAGAATTGTTATGACGGCATTTTTTATCAATAAAAATTTATAAAAAAAAGCAAAATTTACATAAAAAATATCAGAATAGTACAAAAACTCATTATATTTTTATAAAAAACAGAAAAATTCATCAATTTTTTATATAACAACGCCATTATTGATAACTGAAAATTACAAACATTCGTAAATAATATTCAACGGTATATCACGATAATATTGTTGTAAGAAATTTACAAATCGGCGGATTATCTATATCCAAAAGAGAAAGTTTAACTGTGCTTTTTTCAAAAAGGGGGAATTTTATGAAAAAAGATTTTATAAAAGGAGCAGCACTGCTGGCAGGTCTTGCGATGTTTTTTGCTGTCAGCTGTTCAAGTGGCGGTAGCTCGTCAGGTTCAGTTGAAGAAGAGGAATCAACAACTGAAACTGGTAACATTGGAATTACAGTTAATGTAGACGGTTCTATCAGCTGTACATTCTGTAAAAAGGTTTATCAGACTAAAGCAGAAGCAGGAGCTTGTGAGCATTATGTTTGTGATACTTGTGGATCTGTTTACAATTCACAGGAAACTGTTGATGCATGTACATCTCATGTAACAGTTAGATTTGTTGATTCAACAAACTCTCGCGAAACAATCGAATATACAATCAAAACTGGCAACAGTGTTCAGTTTCCTGTATGGACTGTTGATGGCAGCGATACAATCTGGACTGCTGATGTTGATGGTTATGATGAAGAAACAGAAAGCTTCAATGATAATGTAACTTTTACAGCTTCATGGAAATCTTTCGTAGAGTGTACTGAATGTGGTGAACACTGTGATGACGAAGAAGCTGCTGCAGCACACGCTCTTGCTGATAAGACTTGTGATGAATGTGGTCAGGTACTTGGAAGTAAAACTGAGGCTGAAGCTTGTACTCACTATGCATGTAACAACCCTGTTGATGAAAAAACTTGTGACAAACATTATTTGACTTCTGAAGAAGCTGCTGCTTGTTCTCATTATGTATGTGAAAACTGTTTGACTGTTTGCTTTACACAGGCTGAACTTGATGCCTGTGCAGTAAAAGAAGGTTGTGTAAAATATGAAGTTGAATGTGAAGCATGTCATAAAAAATACACAAAAGACGCAGATGCAGCAAATTGTGCTGAAACTGTAAATTGTCCTGCAGCAGATGTTGTAACTGTAACATTCAAGGATTCTGCTGAAGAAAATGCTTTTGAAACAAAGACAGTTAAAGTTTTCAGAAATACATCTGCACTTGGTGAAAAACCAACTTGGAAAAAAGATGGCTATAAGATTGTTTGGAATGCTGAAATTGGTGTAGTAGCTGAAGATACTGAATATACTGCAACTTGGGAAGTAAAAGTACCTTCTCAGTGGTATGGTTTACTTGATTTTATAACACTTAAAAAATCTGATGCTGGTACAACCATTACTTCAGGATTTAAGACTGCTGAAACTGTTACTGCAATTGATAGTGATGAAAATGAGCAGATTTTCAATATTGCTGCTTCAGCTAGTAATATGCAGGTTGATAGCCACGGTTTGAAATTCCAGAAAAATGATACTTCTTTATCATTTACAACATTGTCTGCTACTAAGATGACTGTTGTATTCTATGTAAGTTCTAATAATCGTACTTTGACAGTAACAAGACCGAATGGAACAACATTTACTGTTGGTCGTGGTTCAAGTGGAACTGTTGTAACTTGTACAGCTACTGATGCAACAGCAACTATTTCTTCTAGTGTTGTTACAATGGTTATTGATAACGCCGAAGCTGGTACTTGGTCATGGAAAGCTACAAATGATTCTAATACAGTTTATACAACTTCTGTAAAACTTGAAAAGAAATAATCCTGGAGGAAGAAAAATATGAAACTTATAAAAAAACTTTTTACAGTTCTTGCAGCTTCTGCTCTTCTTACAGGCAGCTTTATGAGTTGTTCAAATCTTTCTGTAAAGGAAGATTATGATAATGAATTCCCTATTCCTTATGGACGTGTAGCTTTTGATTGTTCTGCAGAACTTACATACATTAAGCTTCGTGGTACAAAAGACGGAACTACAACAACTTTCGGGCAGTGGGCTACTGTTGCAGAATTAAAAGATGCTTCAATTGACGTACCTGTTGGAGAATGGCTTTTTAAGCTTTCTGCAACTTATGATGGCGATACATTTAAGGGTGAAACAACAGGAACAATTGAAAAGGGCAGAACTACAGCCCTTACATTCAATCTTGTTCGTGTTGGTGCAGCAGCTGTTGAAGAAACAATTGATGTAGGCTTTAAGTGGTATTTTGCTGATTATGCAGGTGATTACACTTATACAAACAACAAATATACTGTTGATTCAGGTAATTCTGTAGCACTTGGAAATAATGTTGTAGTTACAGGCCAGACAACACTTTCTGATTCTGCAGCAACAACAGATGATGAAACAAAAAATAAAGGTTATGTTCAGCTTGGAAACCAGGGTGATAATACTAAAAAGAATATCAAAGTAAGACTTTCTGAAGGAACTAAAAAAATTATTGTATGGGCAAAATGTGGTACTGGTGATACAGAAGCTAATGCCTCTAAGACAAGTGCTATTCTTAAAGTTTCTGGAATTACAGCAGAGCCTGTTGAGTTTGCAAAAGGCGGTTCATGGGTTGCAACAACTTATGATGTAGATCTTAAAGCTGATACAGACGTTTATTTCTACAATGGTGGAGAAAGCTCAGCTGGTTCCCTTAACATTGCCGCAATCATTGTAACTGGTGAAAAAACAGTAATCACTGGTGGAGACGATGACGACGATGACGGCACACAGGGTAGTGGTTCTGGTACACAGGGCGGGGGGTCATCAACAATCGGTGGAGACCCATCTGACAACGAAACTTCGCAGAAAACTGAAGTAACTGTAACTGGTGCTACAGAAAATGTTCAGATTCTTGATAGCGATGGTGTACTTGAATCAGCCTGGGTTAAGTTTGCTCCAGTAACAGGTGCTACTAGTTATGAAGTTTATGCAAATGATGTAAAAATTGATAATGAACTTATTCGCGGATATTCAACAACTGCTGGTGGTACATCAGTTCAGTATTATCGTGCAGATGCTGTTGGTCTTAAAGCAGGCACTTATACATTAAGGGTTGTTGCTAAAACTTCATCAGGAAATAAAGAAGCTTCTACAAATTCCTTGACTGTAATGCCTCACGAAAGAATTGGTTTTGCATTCCATGAGGGATATGTACCAGGTGCTTATAAAATGGACGGTACATTGAAAGATGATGCAGTAGTTGTTTATGTTGATAACAGCAACTTCAATTCTGTAAAAGTAACAACAAAAAATGCAAAAGGTGCTGATGTAACATTCACAGGTCTTCAGGAATTGCTTGATACTTCTGGATGGTGGAAAACATCTTCAAAACCATTGGTAATCCGTGTTCTTGGAAAAATTGATGCAACAACAGGTTTCCCATCAAGCTCTTGGGGTTCAAAAGATGAAGGTCTTCAGGTTAAATGTAACAAGAAAAATCAGGACATGAACTTCACAATCGAAGGTATTGGTGATGATGCTGTATTCCACGGATTTGGTGTACTCTGCCGTCAGACAAAAGGTGTAGAACTTAGAAACTTTGCTGAAATGGCATTTGCTGATGATGGTATATCTCTTGATACAGATAACTACAATACTTGGGTTCACAACCTTGACGTATTCTACGGTGCAACTGGTGGAGATTCTGACCAGGCTAAAGGTGACGGTTCATTGGATGTAAAAGGCGACTCAAAGTATCAGACATATTCTTACATCCACTTCTGGGATTCTGGAAAAATGTCTCTCTGTGGTATGAAGTCAGAAAGTGGTCCAAACTACATTACATATCACCACAACTGGTTCGACCACTCAGATTCACGCCATCCACGCGTAAGAACAATGACAGTTCATGTTTTCAACAACTACTATGATGGAAATGCAAAATACGGTGCAGGTGCAACAACAGGTGCTGACCTCTTTGTAGAAAATAACTACTTTAGAAATGTTAAGTTCCCAATGATGTCTTCATTGCAGGGTAACGATGTTTACGCAGGTTCTTCAAAATATAACCCTGGCGAGTACGGAACATTCTCTGGTGAAAATTCAGGTTCAATCAAATCTTACGGAAATAAGATTATTGATACAAACAAAAATACATCTTACTGGACATATGGGGCAAAAACTATCCTTGCAAAGGGTAATATGGTAAGTGCTTCTAGCCTTGGTATTGATACTACAAAACACTTTGATGCTTATGAAGTAACTAACCGTAGTGATACTGTTCCTGAATCAGTAAAAGGTTTTGTTGGTGGTGATACTTACAGTAATTTTGATGTCGATTCTAAGTTCTATATTGCAACATTAACACCTGATACTCCTGATGTTGCTAAGGATAAAGTTACTAAGTACTCAGGTCGCGTAAATGGTGGCGATTTTAGATGGACATTTACAGAATCAGATGATACAAATGATAAAGTTGTTACTGAATTGAAATCTTCTGTAGTTGGTTATAAGTCTAAGCTTGTATCAACAAATATTGCTAACTAACAGATGATTTATTCATCCCGTCAGACATGATTTTTTGCGGATGTCTGACGGGATTTTTTTTCTATTATTAAGCTGGACAAGGGATTGTAGTGGTGGCCGGAGGCCAAACGCGGTACGCGGTCGGAGGCGCTTTGTCGCCGGAGCCACGGAAAGCCCGGTTTTTAAGGCATTTTGCCTTAAAAATGGCCCATAAAATTTTGCCTTTTCCCTAATTTTATACTATATTTACTCTGTAACGGTTGCAGTTGATTCCTTTATTGTCCAGTACCTGACCTGTCTTTCCGGTGTTTTCACCATCATCACTGCACGAGTCTTACCACACGTCGTCTGAACTGGCAGATGGACCAGGACACAGTTGTGCCCTTATCCTTTTTTTCAGGAGACGTGTATGAACTATTCATTACGCCCTTCGCCGGATGCACTCTTAAATCCATGTGCAGATCCAATTTTTAAGTCGCTTTTTACTCAGAATTCTGATGAATCCCGACAGGCCCTTACAAGTTTTCTTTCCGCTGTTCTTGGTAAAACTGTAAGCAATGTTGAACTTCAGCCTAATGAAATGGCTGTTGAATCTTCTTTTGACCGGCAGTCTGTTTTTGACCTGACCTGCATTGTTGACGGGGAACCGGTTAATGTTGAGATGCAGCATCGTGACATTCATGATTCATTTGTTAACCGGTCTGAATATTATGCTGCCCATCTTTTGAATCATTATGTTCCAAAAGGTGCCCGTGAGCCTGATGTGCCGAAGGTGTATCAGATTTCTGTTGTTAATTTTATTATTAATAAAGATGACGACAACCCTTTCAGTCATTATCTTATGAAGAAGGAAGACGGCAAACCTTTAGGCGAGCGTCTCAATGTCATTTTTCTTGAACTGCCAAAAATGAAAAAGTATTCTGAAGATGTTCAAAAATTGACTATTTCGGAAATCTGGGGTAAATTTTTCTGGCATGGAGAAAAGATGGACCTCCATGATTTTGGACCTAAAGCGGCGGAAGTTGAGCCGGGGATTAAATGTGCTATGGATGTACTTCAGTTTTTGAGTAAAGATGAGGCTCAGTGGCAGCGTCAGACCAGTCACGAAAAATGGCTCTTTGACGTTGGTATGGCCAAAAAGGAAGCCAGAGAAAAGGGAATGAAGCTTGGTCTCGAAGAAGGTCGTGCTGCTGGACTTGAAGAAGGTCGTGTTGCCGGACTTGAAGAAGGTCGTGCTGCGGGTTCCCGTGAAACTGCATTAAAAAATGCTGTTACTGCGGTAAGGGAATTTAATCTTGACCCTCAGTCTGTCGCTGCGAAATTTGGTGTTTCGCTGGATGATCTTAATAAACAGCTTCTGTAATTTGGTTATGTAATTATTGAACGTACCCCTTTTGCCTTACAAAAAGCAGAAGGGGTATTTTTTTTACTTAGGGACGCTGTGAATTGGAACAAAAAGAAAGATTTTGTATATAAAATGTCTGATATCTGCAAAGTATCATCAGTTTGGTCTTTATTTGTATACAAAAAAGCAAAATTTATAAATAATTAATGTCAGAATAGTGCAAAGACTGGTAAAGTCTTTTTTATAACCATAACGATAAAATAATTCCTGAAATAATTAAAATGTGCGCTTATTCAAAAAAGGGGGAATTATTTTGAAAAAGCTTATTAAAACTCTTTGCGCTGTTCTTGCCGGTGCAATGATTTTTGGAATGGCTTCCTGCTCGGGTACTGAGTTTAGTGATACTGCTGAAGTTTCCGGACAGGGTGTCTGTCGTATTGTATTCAATTCTGATGCAACAATAACTGAAATCAAACTGAAAGGTACAAATAAAGCAACAGCCGTAACTAAAGTTTATGGTGACTGGGCTGACGCAGCAGAAGTGTCTGCTGCCTCTGTTGAAATTCCTGCAGGCTCTTATGTTTTTACTCTTTCTGCACAGTATGATGGTTCTCTTGTAAAAGGCACTTGTGAAGGTGATATTACTGCCGGTAAGGCTACTTCTTTAAGCTTTACCCTTGTCCGCAATGCCGGTGATGACAGCGACTGGGGCGATGATGACGATGGTGAAGAAGGAAATGAAGACGGTGAACTTCCTGCAGTTGAACCTAGTGCTGAAGGTCTTGTGGAATTTACTTCTGTAGTTACAGGAGATTTATCAAAATCTTCTTATAACGCTATAACAATTGAAAAAAATATGATCATCAATGGTACTGCTGAAAAAATTATTGAAGTGGATTCAAGCAGTACTACAATCGGCAGTACAAAATATTCAAAGCGCCTTAAGCTTGGGGGTGAAGGTTCTGAGTCTGAACGCAGCGTTGCTATCTATGTTGGTGCAAACAGAAAAGGAACCCTTAAAATGGATGTTAAGGCCAGTACTAATGACCTTACAATTCCTGTTATCGTTAACGGTTCTGAAGTTGCAAAAGCTCCATATCCTGGGACTGTTTCTGCAATGGTTAAGGCTGATGAAAACGGATATTTAACTATCTGGTCGGGAACTTCTGAAACAACACAGAAAAACGGCTTTAACATTTATTCAATTTACTGGACTCCGGGTAACGGCAGTGCAGGCGGCGTTGATAAAGTAAATGTTTCAGAGCCTCAGCTTCCTGTAATCGACAACTCTGCATTTGCTCCGGTTTACAAAAACGGTAAAAAAGTCGGTATGCGTTCAAATATCCGGGATATTAACACTGACGAAATTGAGGTTAAACTCTTTGTTGCTCCATCAGGCTCTGCTGACGGCGACGGAACTAAGACTAAGCCTCTGGACCTGCAGACTGCCATCAACCAGATTCCTGCCGGTGGTGCAATCGTAATGAAAAGCGGAAAATACAAGCTTTCTTCTACTGTGAGAGTAAGCTATGACAACTGCGGTAGCGAAGGTGCAAGAAAATACATTCTTCCTGAAACTGGCGGAGCTGTTCTTTTAGATTTTTCTTCTCAGCCAACTGCTGACTCAAGCCGCGGTTTTGCCCTTGACGGCTCATACTGGCATATTTACGGTCTTACCTGCTACAACGCCGGAGACAACGGTATGTACGTAACCGGTAAAAACAACATTGTAGAACGCTGTGTATTCCAGGGTAACCAGGATACAGGTCTTCAGATTGCCCGCCGCTCTTCTGACCTTTCTGATAAAAAAGACTGGCCTGCAAACAACCTGATTCTTAACTGTACTTCATTTGACAACAAAGACGACAAAACTGGTGAAAATGCCGACGGTTTTGCTTCTAAGCTTACATGTGGTGACGGAAACGTGTTTGACGGCTGTATCAGCTTTGCCAACTGTGACGACGGATGGGATTTGTACGCTAAGCCTGCCACTGGTCCTATCGGTGTTGTAACAATCCGTAACTGTGTAGCACTCCAGAACGGTAAGACTACAACAGGTACAAATTATGCCAACGGTGACATGAACGGATTTAAGCTGGGTGGTTCAAGCAATGCCTGTCCTACACCTCATGTTGTTGAAAACTGTGTTGCATTCCTTAACGGAAAAGACGGTTTTACAGACAACGGTAACGGCGGTGCATTGAGTGTAAGCAACTGTTCAAGCTATGGAAACGTTAATTCTAACTTTAACTTTTACAGAACATTTGCCGGTGGTGTATTTACAAACCTTATTTCTATGGTTGGAAGCAACAAAGCTCCTGCTCAGGTTGATAAATTCGGCGGAAAGGCTTCTGAATGTTCTGTTCAGGCAACTGCAGAAAAGGTTCTGTATATCGGAGCTAAAGCATCAAAATCAAATACAGGCTTCTACTTTGCAGATTCAAAAACTGTAATCGGTAACGGTGACAAGATTGGAACAGGTAACTTTGCCGATCCGTTCTCTACAGAAATGAAGAATACGACTCCACCAAAGCTTGACCTTAACATTGACGCAACCTGCCGTAACACAGACGGTACTGTAAACCTTGCAGGCTTCCTTGAAGCAAAAGAAGGCTCTGTTTACGAAAATATGGGTGCTCATTTTGGAGATGAAGCCCTTACAGTATTTGATTGTGGTCTTTAGGGCGTTGCGGCTCCGCCGCCGGGCTTTTCGTGGCTCCGGCGCACTGGCGCCTCCGGTGCTGACGCACTGGCTTTGCCACCACTACAATCCCTAACGCATTTTCTAAAACTAACACGGCTTGTCTTGTTTGACGTGCCGTGTTTTTTTTTGCGTCAGTGGGTGGAGTACCGGCGAAGCCGTTGCTGCAGGCAATGGAGCGGCAGCGGAAGTACGGAACACACGGCCTGCGACCGCAGGGAGCAGGAGACGCCCTTATTCCATAAAATACAGAAAATTACTATAATTGAATTTATGAAAACTGTAGACGAAGAAACACTGAACAATTTGCTTTATCTCAGCCGTCTTTCTCCGGAAAGCACTGACATGGCAACTCTCAAAAAACAGGTAGACGAAATCGTAGGATATTTTGAAATTCTTTCTAAGTACGATGACTCTGAAAATCCGTATGATGCTTATCCTTCAACTGAAGCCGAAAAACTCCGCGATGACACAATTGTAGAAGGTCTTGATATTCCGGCAGTTAAACAGGTTACTGACAAATTTATGGACGGTTACTTCCAGGTTCCAAAAGTTTTAGGAGAGGGCGCTTAATTAATTAATAATTAAGAGTTAATAATTAATAATTAAAGGAAACGATATGTTTTATACAATTTCTGAAACTATAGAAGCATTAAAAACTGACAGGACAACTTCGGTTGCCCTTGTACAGGCTTCTATTGATACTTTTGAGGCTGACAAAAAATCTGACAAGCCTCTTAATGCTTTTCTTGAAATTTATGACGATGTTCTTGCTCTTGCTAAGGCTTGTGACGAAAAAATTGCTGCAGCCCGTGCTGACGGAACTATCGAAAAACTTTATGCTGAACAGCCTCTTTTGGGTGTTCCTTTTGCAAATAAAGACAATATCAGCTGCAAGGGTAAAAAGCTTACTTGTTCTTCAAAAATTCTTGAAGGCTACAAAGCCCCTTACAATGCAACTGTAATCAATCGTCTTGTAAGTGCCGGAGCAATTCCCCTTGGCCGCTGTAACCAGGACGAATTTGCCATGGGTTCTTCTACAGAATATTCTGTTTACGGTCCAACCCGCAATCCGATTAACCGCGACTATGTTTCAGGCGGTTCTTCCGGTGGTTCTGCAGCTGCTGTTTCTGCCAATCAGGCTCTTTTTGGTCTTGGTACAGAAACTGGTGGTTCTGTTCGTCTTCCTGCTTCTTACTGCGGTATTTACGGTCTCAAAACAACTTACGGCGTATTGAGCCGCTGGGGCGTTGTTGCTTACGGTTCTTCACTGGATCAGGTTGGCCTTTTAGGTCATACACCAGCAGACATTGCTACACCTCTTTCTGTAATGAGTGGTGTTGATTTTTACGATGACACATCTGCTGATTTACCTGAAAGTGACAAACTTAAAAAACTTGAATGTTATAAAGATTTTGCTTCACTTAAAATTGCCGTACCAAAGCAGTTTGAAGAAGCAAAAGGTCTTGATGATGATGTAAGAAAAGTATTTGAAGAAACTAAAGCATGGTTTACTTCAAAAGGTGCAAAAATTGAAAGCGTTGACCTTCCTATTCTTGACGCTTCAATTGCTTCATACTATGTAATTGCTCTTGCAGAAGCTGCTTCTAACCTGAGCCGTTTTGACGGTATCCGTTACGGTAACCGTGTTGACA
>JAZQNJ010000003.1:0-5275 GCA_045627285.1 Treponema sp.
GCCACCTTGCCAAGGTGGATGTCGAGGGTTCGATCCCCTTTTCCTGCTTTTTCTTAAGCGATTTAGAGTTCATCTGAATCGCTTTTTTTTTACACAATAAATTATTTGTTAAGGGGAACCAGAGTGAAAGTTACAAAAGAAATCGAAAGACTGGAACACTCATCAGTAAAATTAACTGTTACAGTTGCAAAAAAAGATGTAGCAGAAAACTACAATGAAACTCTCGGTAAATATGTTAAGCAGGTTCAGATCCCTGGCTTCCGTAAGGGACATGTACCAGCATCAGTATTAGAACGTAAGTATGGAGAACAGGTTAAACTTGAATCAGCAAGTGACCTTATCGACAAAGCTTTAAATGAAATTTTTTCTGATGAAAAAGAAGCTGCTAACAGACCTCTCCCATATGCTCAGCCAGAGTTAAAGGACATGCCTGCATTCGATACATCTAAGGATTTTACATTCTCAGTTACATATGATGTATTCCCATCTGTAAAAGTTGAAAACCTTGATGGAATTTCTGTAAAAGAACCACAGGTAACAGTTAGTGATGACGATGTAAGCGAAGAGCTTAAGGCAATTCAGGAACGCAATGCTGTAGTAATCGATAAAAAGGATGACGAAGCAGTTGAAAAAGACAACATTGTAACAATCAACATCGTTGAAAAAGATGCTGAAGGCAATGAAGTTGCTTCAACAAAGCGTGATGGATTTACTTTCACAATTGGTACAGAAGAAAATGTTTACAAAATTGATGATGAAATCATCGGAATGAAAAAGAATGAAACAAAAGAAGTTTCAAAAGAAGATAAGAAGTACTCTGTAACAGTAACACAGATTAAAGTACGTAATCTTCCAGCTCTTGATGATGAGCTTGCACAGGATGTAAACGAAAAATACAAGACACTTGACGACCTTAAAAAGGATATTACATTAAACCTTAATACTGCAAAAGACAAAAAGGTTAACGATGTAAAAAGCAATGAACTTCTTACAAAGATTGTTGAAAAATATCCATTTGAAATTCCATCTTCAATGCTCAAGGCAGAACTTGATGGTCGCTGGCAGATGATGGCACAGCAGTTCCAGACAACACCTGAGGATCTTGAAAAAATGATCGTAGCTTCTGGACAGAAAAAAGAAGATATGCTTACTCAGTGGACTGGTGATGCAGAAAAAATGCTTAAAAGCAGAATTATCGTAGATTCACTTATCCGCTCTAAAAACATTTCAGTAACACCAGAAGAAGTTGAAGCTGAATATCAGAAACTTGCTGATGCTAATGGAATTTCTTTGGAAGAAGTTAAAAAGCACTATGCCGATCCACGTTCTAAAGAATATTTTATTGATGATGTTAAAGAGCAGAAACTCTACAACGAAATTTTTGAACAGGTAAAAGTTGCAAAAGGCGACAAAGTAAAGTTTGCTGACCTTTTCAAAAACAACTAATTCAAAACATTTCTAACTAACGGAATGTAGCAATTATTAAAAGTTACATTCCGTTTTTTTTTGACTTTTGCTGGATGAATTACTATATTTAAGTTGGAGTTATTACTATGAAAGAAACAATGAATAATTTAGTACCACATGTAATTGAAAGAACTGGAAACGGCGAAAGAGCTTATGATATTTTTTCCCGCCTGTTAAAAGACAGAATCATCTTTGTTGATGGCGAAATTGATGATGCAACAGCAGACCTTATCGTTGCTCAAATTTTATTTCTTGAATCAGAAAACCCTGATAAAGACATAAGCATGTACATCAACTCACCTGGAGGAAGCGTAACTGCTGGTCTTGCAATATACGATACAATGCAGTATGTAAAATGTGACATACAGACAATCTGTATCGGACAGGCATGTTCCATGGGAGCACTACTCCTTGCAGGGGGAACAATTGGTAAGAGATATTCCCTCCCATCAAGTCGCATCATGATTCATCAGCCTTCTGGCGGTGTTCACGGACAGCAGAGCGACATTACCGTTCAGGCCAAAGAACTTATGAGAATCAAAAAGCTTTCAATAGAATTTCTTGCTGAAAAAACAGGAAAATCTTACGAACAAATTGCTAATGATATTGAACGAGATTTCTATATGACATCGAATGAAGCTAAAGAATATGGTCTCATTGATAAAGTAATGCCAAGAAGAGACTCATCAAACAAGGAGTCTAAATAAAATGAGGGATTTTCTTCACAATTCAAACGTTCAGCACTGTTCTTTCTGCGGAAAACCAGCAAGTGAATCACGACACCTTGTTACAGGACCTTCTAAAAATGTCTTTATCTGCGACAAATGTGTAGACACTTGTCAGGTAATTCTTGACAGCCAGAACCAAGGTCTTGAGGACATCAATTTAGGTGAAGTTTCTTCCCCAAAGGAATTTAAAGCATATCTTGACGAATACATCATTGGTCAGGATTATGCAAAAAAAGCTTTATCCGTTGCTGTTTACAATCATTACAAGAGAATGAGTGTATCCAGCAAAAAAAATTCTAACGAACAAGCAAACTTTGATCAGATTTCCAAAAAAGATGACGGTGTTAAAATCGAGAAATCAAATGTTCTTTTAATTGGACCAACTGGAAGTGGTAAAACCCTCCTTGCAAAAACACTTGCACAAAAGCTTAACGTACCTTTTGCAATTGCAGACGCTACAACCCTTACAGAAGCAGGTTATGTTGGTGAAGATGTTGAAAATGTTCTCTTAAAGCTCATCAATGCAGCTGACGGTAATATTCCTGCTGCAGAGCGTGGAATTATCTTCATTGATGAAATTGACAAAATCGGCCGCAAAAGTGAAAACATGTCAATTACACGAGATGTAAGCGGTGAAGGCGTACAGCAGGCTTTACTTAAGATAATCGAAGGAACTGTTGCCTCGGTTCCACCACAGGGTGGAAGAAAACATCCAAATCAGGAAATGCTGGAAATTGACACAACAAACATTCTCTTTATTCTGGGTGGTGCCTTTGTCGGAATCGATAAGATTATTGAACAGAGAATCGCTGGAAAGTCCATGGGATTTGGTGGCAATGTCGGTATGATGGACGAAGCCCAGAAAATGGAACTCTTAAACCAGTGTACACCTGATGATCTGGTTAAATTTGGTTTAATTCCGGAAATTATCGGCCGTATGCCTATTACAGTAGCCTTAAAAGAACTTACAAAGGCCGACCTAACCCGCATTCTTGTAGAACCGAAAAACTCGATTGTAAATCAACTTAAAGCAAGTTTTGCAATTGATAATCTTGAACTTGATTTTACAGACGATGCTCTTGATGCAATTGCAGATATTGCAATTACACAAAAAACCGGTGCCCGTGGACTACGCTCCATTTGTGAAAAGCTTCTTATGGATCTCATGTATGAAGCACCAAGCATCAAAGGCAAAAAGAAACTGACAGTAACAAAAGAAATCGTTACAACAAACAAACTGCCAGATCCAGCCACACTTCTTGTGGAATCTGACTCACAGTCTGCATAAAAAAAGGAAATCCCCTGGTTTTAGGATTGATTAAAGACCTAAAATCAGGGGATTTTTATTAACACTAAGATTAATCTAAAGTGTTAAAAATGCTTTGTAGGCATTATAAGCCATGTTAATATCGCTGGCACTTGTAATTTCCCACGGGGCATGCATACTCAAAACACTTACCCCAGCATCCAGAACGTTCATTCCGTACTTAGCTGCCAGATAGGCAATTGTTCCACCACCCCCTTGATCAACTTTTCCAAGTTCAGCCATTTGATATTTTACTTCATTTTTATCAAGAACATTTCTTAATTTTGCAATAAACTCAGGATTTGCATCACTGGCACCGCTTTTTCCACGGCTGCCTGTATATTTATTAAATACTATTCCACCACCCAGGAAAGAAGCGTTACATCGGTCAAAAAGCTCGGCATTCATCGGATCATATGCAGCATTCACATCACTGGAAAGCATATCAGAATTAGCAAGACATCTGCGAACTGTAAGTTCCGAATAACCAGCTTCAGTTCTGGCTACAAGTTCTGCAACAGCGTTTTCAAAGAAGTGACTTGCCATACCTGTAGCACCAACACTGCCAATTTCTTCTTTATCAACACAGATACAGCAATTAGTTCTTTCTGTTGCCTTGCTGTCAAACAAAGCTGCTACTGAAGTATATGCACAAGATCTGTCATCCTGCCCATATCCAAGAATCAGAGAACGATCAAATCCTAAATCTCTTGTTTTACCAGCAGGTACTATTTCAAGTTCGCTGGAACCAAAGTCCTCTTCTTCAATGTTATATTTTTCTTTAAGAATTGTAAGAATGTTTTTCTTTGCTTTATCTTTTTCTTTTGCATCTTTAGATGGACTTTCTGATCCAAGAATAAGATCAAGGCTTTCTCCTGGAATAAATTCGGATGCTTTACCTTCCATCTGTTTCTGAGCAAGATGAGGAAGTATATCCGAAATTACGAATACAGGGTCAGAATCATCTTCACCAACACAGACATTAATTGTTTTTCCATCTTTTGTACAAACAACTCCGTGAATGGCCAATGGTAAAGTAAGCCATTGATATTTTTTAATACCACCATAATAATGAGTATTTAAATAGACAAGAAAATCCTTTTCGTATAAGGGATTCTGTTTAACATCAAGGCGAGGTGAATCGATATGTGCACCAAGAATATTCATCCCACCTTCAAAAGCTTTACTTCCAATATTGAACAATGCAATCGCCTTATTCATTTTTGTAACATAAACCTTATCGCCGGGTTTGATTGACTTAAGAGATTCAACATTTTTATAGCCGTTATCTTCAGCCATTTTAATGATTAAGGAGTTACATTCTCTTTCTGTTTTTCCGTTATCGAGAAAGCTTTTGTAATTTAAAATAAGATCTTTTTCTTTCATTTAAAATTCCTTTCTTTAAAAAACAATCGGAAAGAACACGTTCAGCCTAAACTGCACTATTCTTTCCGAAAGTCCTCACTCTGGAGATGGGGGGAATTGAACCCCCGTCCGAAAGTGTAATCCAAATACATCTACATGTTTAGTTATGCGAGGTAATTGTCGGGGGAAGGTAGCAGCATAACAAGCGTCTTCCCCGTATCCGGCCTAAAAGTCCTGTAAATCCGGTCAGAATGATTTACAGCAAGTCCCTGTTGGTGACAGAACATCCCAAAGTTAGGAACAGCACCCCAGGAGTTCCGGCTCTGCTAACTAAGCAGCGAGAGCTTCTGCAGAAGAAGCTTCAACAACTTCTTCTTCTTTTCTTGCGAAAATTGCAGTTATTTGTTTG
>JAZQNJ010000004.1:0-9232 GCA_045627285.1 Treponema sp.
CTGCTGCTTGTAGTGATATGTATCACGGTCAAGACAAATGTGGTCCATCATGCGGTGAGCAAAGTAAAGGATTGCTCCACCCGGTGTTTCGTATACACCACGGCTCTTCATACCAACACAGCGGTTTTCACAGATGTCTACAAGACCAACACCATTGCGTCCGCCGATTTCGTTGAGGCATTCCATCAGTTCAAGACCGTTCATTTTTTTGCCGTTAACACTTACAGGAATACCGTTTTCCCATTCGATTGTTACATATTCACCGTCACCACATGTTTCTGGAACTTTTGTGTTCTTAAGCATATGTGGATAGTTTGGTTCATTCTGTGTTTTTTCAAGTTCAAGACCTTCGTGGCTGATGTGCCAGATGTTTTCGTCACGAGAATATGACTGGTCTTTTTTCATTGGAACTTCAAGACCACGGTCTTCAAGGAACTTAATTTCAGCTTCACGGCTGTCCATATTCCATTTGTCATCGCGCCATGCAGCAATTACACGGAGGTCTGGAGCAAAAGCTTTGATTGCAAGTTCAAAACGAACCTGGTCATTACCTTTACCGGTAGCACCGTGACAGATAGCTACAGCGCCTTCCTGACGGGCATATTCAACAAGAATTTTCCCGATAAGTGGACGTGCTGTAGATGTACCGAGAAGGTATTCATCTTCGTAAACAGCATTAGCCTTAAGAGCAGGCCAGATGTATTCTTCAATATATTCCTGACGGGCATCTACAACATAACATGCAGATGCACCAGTTTTGAGGGCACGGCCTTTAATAGCTTCCCAGTCATCGCCCTGACCTACGTCAATACAAACAGCGATTACGTCATAATCATAATTTTCTTTGAGCCATGGAATGATAACAGTAGTATCAAGTCCACCAGAGTAAGCTAAAACAACTTTTTCCTTAGCCATTTCTATATCTCCTTTATAACCCTTTGGTTGTAATAATGCATAAATATACAAAATATCTTAGTAACTACTGCAAAAATATGCAATAGGTAAATCAAAGAGCCATCTTTTGAATAAATTACTTCTTGGTTTCTTTCAAGATTTCAACAACTTTTTTTGCATTACCTGCTTTTAAAAGCTTTTCCCGTATTTCTTCTTGCATAAGCGATCCTGAAACTGCAGCCATAACCCGAAGGTGGGGTGCAGTTCCTTCTAAAGGTGAAGCAATCATGACAATTATATTTACAGGCTTACCGTCCAGAGAACGGAAATCTATTCCATCCTTTTTAATACCTATGGCCACACAGCTTGCAGAAACGCCGCTGCATTTTCCATGAGGAATAGCAATTCCATTTCCAAGTCCAGTTGTCATTGATTTTTCTCTTTCAAGTATTGAATCATAAAGAATTTTTGAATCATTTACTTTACCCGATTTTTCCAGCAGCCCAACCATTTCAGAAAGAACTTCTTCCTTAGTATTACCTTTTAAATCTGTTGAAATACACGAAAGATCAAGATATTTAAAAAGAACTGAACCGACTCTGTTTTCTGCACTGACAATTCCTCCCGTAAGCGAATTTGCATTGCTTAAAGCTTCCATTGACTTGAGAGATTTCTTGAATCGCAGCATGGCTTCATATACTTCACCTTTTACAAAGCCCATATCCTGTGCAGCAGTTTCAATTACAATTTTTGATTCCACAACTTTAGCAGAAAGAGAACAGTCCCCCTTTCTCGCCTGAAAAAGTCCCTCATTAATGTTCATCATCTGAACATAGAACCCTTCCGCCCTCAAATCATGGAAAATCATATCAATTACAAGATGAGCTATATCTGAATTTTCAAAATCCCATTCGAAAACCTGGGTTTCTTCTTTTGCGATTTCTTTTTTAGTGCCCCTTCCCTTTAGACCAAGGGCAATGTTAAGAATTGGAGGAGCAAAAAGAGTTGTCAGAAGAGTCATCATGATTACAATACCAAAAAGCTTCTGATCAACAATGCCTGCTGAAAGTCCTATGCCTGCAATAATAAGAGCAACTTCCCCACGAGGAATCATTCCTGCTCCAATGCGGAAAGCTCCTTTTACATTAAATCCAAGTCCCAGTGCTGGAGAACCGCATCCGATCAGTTTTGAGGCTATACAAATTAAAGTAAAAATAAGACCGCAGCAGATTACTGACTTATCCATAAGCTGAGTAACATCAACACTCATACCTGTAACTGCAAAAAACACTGGTACAAAGAATTTGTATATACCATGAATTCGTTCCTGAATTACAGGTGCAATGTCTGTTTTTGAAAGTGCCAGACCAGTTGTATATGCGCCAATAATCATGGCAAGTCCCTGTTTTTCAAAAATTCCTGCAAGTACAAGTGCAACGCCAAAAGCTGCTATTGAAAAATCGTATGTACCACCAAAAAATCTGACAAATTTAGCTATCTTTTTTGAAAAAATTACAGAAAGTACAGTGGCTGCCAGCCAGATTCCCATGGCCTTAAATGCAATAAGACCAATTTCAGATACAGAAAGTCCTGCTCCTGACCCGGTTTCTTCTTTAGCCGCAATAGCAATGCCATTGATAATTGCAAGAAGGACAATACCAAGAACATCATCAAATACGGCAGCTGCGAGAATGGTTACTCCCTCTGCAGAATCCATACGCTTTTTATCAGAAAGAATGCGTGCCGTAATGCCAACTGAAGTAGCTGTCGACATTACGCCGAAAAACAGACATGAAACATCAGTAAACGAAGGAAGCATTTCTGAATGATTCAAATATCTGATCATATACATGGCAGCTACATCACCAAAAACAAATGAGATTACAACGCCACCAATACCGATAATACCACCTGATACAGAATATTTAAGAAAGAGAGAAAGGTCAGTTTCAAGTCCTGAAGAAAACAAAAGAATGATTGAAGCAATCTGTGCTATTGCATACAGCTCAGGATAAGCCTGAGAAACTTCTTTTACACCGTCCATAAGAGGGAAAAGACCATTTGTAAATCCAGGAAATCCAATCTTCCCAAGAGCAAAAGGTCCAATAACAATACCTGCAAGAAGTTCTCCAAGAACAGTTGGAATTCCCGCTTTAGCAGAAAGTTTACCAAAAATACGGACTGCAAAAAGAATTACTGCCAGCTGAAAGACGAGATTAACAATATTTTCCATAGGGGCAAATTATAGTGATTTTTGGAAAAATATTGAATACTTTTGAAATGTTATGAAGATTTTGCAGAAAAATAACTGAATATTAGAGAATCTCTTATACCACTGTTTTCTGCTCTGCTATTCTGTCCAGAATATGAGATAAAAGTTCATTACTTTCTGGAGTAAGGCTTAACAGATTATCATACTCCGTGTGAAAAAGCCTCCAGGTTAAAGGCATTTTCTCCTGATATTTAAATTTAAAATCTGCATTATTCCCGAGCGACACATTCATAACAGCTTTTTCCAGATTTTTATCCTTCATAAGATCCATATAATATTTTGAAGCTTCTTCTTTAGGCAGAAAAGTCACTGCCACCGCAGGAATTCCGCAGGCCAGAAAACCAGCGTTGTCGCTGTAGGGTACAGGCAGAGTCATCCAGTTTGAAGGACTTACATCACGAAGGAGCTTTTGTGTTCTATCAAACAAATCAGTAAAATTCCGGGCAAATTTTGTTTTTCCAGAGCGACCAGGATTATTTGAGGTAGAAGAAACAACATCAAGCCCAGCCCTGGCCAGAACTGCAGTTGTTCCCCTTCCACAGGCATCAAACACATATACATCATCCGAAGTAATTCCGAGCCGTTTGAACATGGCTGCAAGTCCAAAGGCTCCCTGCTGACTTACACCGTCGGCTCCCAGCTCTTCACCATCTGTAAAGAAAATTCTGATATTACTTATTTTTCCAGAAACAGATCTTTCGATTACCCTGGAAGCAAAATCGGCCAGACCAAACACGGCAGCACTGTTATCGTTTGCACCAGGACTGTCAGGAACTCTATCATAATGAGCAATCAGTGTTTTAATTTTAAACTGCGGATTATATGAACTGGAAGGAAAATTAATGTAGATGTGTTTTTTTTCTTCAATGGGCACAATAGCAGATTCCACACCAAGAGATGTCAGATATTCCCGTAAAACCGAAAGTCTGTCTGATCCCGGTGCAATGAATCTGCTGAAATATTCAGTTCGGTTACCCATTTTTTATTTTAGTTTCCAAGAGATGAAAGCAGAACTGGTTGAGGAGATGTTGTTGCTCCTTCAAGTTTTGAAAACTCTGCCAGTAAATCTTTCTGCTTTGAAGAAAGCTTTGTCGGTACTTCAACAAGAATTTTGATATAGAGATCACCCTTTCTTGAACTGTTTATAACAGGAACACCTTCTCCCTTAATTCGCAGAAGCTTTCCATTCTGTGTGCCGGCAGGAATTTTAAATTCAATCTTCTTTTCATCAAGTGTTGTGATGAAAATTGTTTCTCCCAGAGCAGCCTGTGCCATTGTTACAGGAACGGCACAATAGAGATCTGTCCCACTGCGTTCAAAATATTTATGAGGCTGTACGTGAAGAACTACAATCAAATCACCTGCAGGTCCGCCGTTTTTACCACAGTCTCCCGCATGAGGAATAGCGATTCTCTTCTGATCATCTACACCAGCAGGAATTGTCAGTGTAACAATCTTAGTCTTTTCTTCTGCACCAGTTCCACGGCATTTTTTACAAGGTTTATCAATTATGGTACCTTCACCACGACATGTACTACAAGTCTGCTGTACGGAAAAGAATCCGGCCTGTCGTCTTACCTGTCCCATACCATTACATGTTGTACAGGTTTTGCGTACACCGCCGATGGCCGCACCACTTCCATTACATTCAGAACAGAGTTCATGATGAGAAAACTTTACATCAAGTTTTGTACCGTATACTGCATCTTTAAATGAAATTTCCTGATCGTAACGGAGGCTCTGGCCCTGCTGAGGTGCATTTGGATTTCTGGCACGACGAGAACTTCCGCCACCACCAAAAAGATTTTCAAAAATATCGCTGAAGCCGCCACCACCAAAAAGGTCTTCAAAGTCATGAAAGGCATGACTGCTGCCAAATCCACCGGCTCCAAACCCATTTCCGCCTTCAAGACCGGCAAAACCGTACTGATCATACAAAGGACGTTTTTTGTCATCAGAGAGAACTTCGTATGCTTCTGTTGCTTCCTTAAATTTCTCTTCAGCTTCCTTGTTATCAGGATTTCGGTCAGGATGATATTTTAAAGCAAGTTTACGGTATGCCTTTTTAATTTCATCCGTTGTGGCATTTTTCTGAACTCCCAGAACTTCGTAATAGTCTCTTTTTTCAGCCATGGTAAAAACCCTTCGCTTATTTGAAAATAGTTAACACATAAAATGGCAATAGGTAACAGAGCAGGATTTTAACACCACAGCACCATTACCTATTACCAGTAATCTTAAAAATTGCAACGCAATTTATTCATTAGTTGTCATGAACTTCGTATGAAACGTCGTCAGCATCACCCTTGTTGAAGTTTGATGAACTTGCACCAGCAGAAGCATCAGCTCCAGGCTGAGCACCTGCATCAGGACCTGGCTGTGCACCACCCTGAGCCTGCTGCTGTTTATAGATTTCTTCAGCAATTTTGTAAGAAGCCTGCTTAAGAGTTTCTGTTTTAGCCTTAATATCTTCTACATCCTGACCTTCAAGAGATTTTTTGAGGGCAGCAATTGCATCTTCAACAGCCTGCTTGTCTGCTCCGTTTACTTTATCACCAAGTTCTTTAATGCTTTTTTCTGTTGCATTAATAAGACCTTCTGCTTCATTGCGGGCATCTACAGCTTCACGCTGCTTTTTATCTGCTTCAGCATTCATTTCTGCATCTTTTACCATACGATTGATTTCCTCTTCTGAAAGACCAGAAGATGAAGTAATCTGAATATGCTGTTCTTTTCCAGTTCCTGTATCTTTTGCAGATACATGAACAATACCGTTAGCATCAATATCAAATGTTACTTCAATCTGTGGAACACCACGTGGTGCTGCAGGAATTCCTTCGAGGTTGAAGTTTCCAAGAGTTCTGTTCTGGGCAGCCATTGGACGTTCACCCTGAAGTACATGAATTGTAACTGCAGTCTGGCCGTCTGCTGCTGTAGAGAAGATCTGGCTCTTTTTTGTAGGAATTGTAGTATTTCTTGGAATAAGAACTGTTGATACACCACCCATAGTTTCAATACCAAGTGAAAGTGGAGTAACGTCAATAAGGAGGAGATCTTTTTTGAGATCACCAGAAAGCTGAGCACCCTGAATTGCAGCACCAACTGCTACAGCTTCATCTGGGTTTACTCCCTTAGAACCTTCTTTTCCAAAAAGCTGCTTGATGATTTCCTGTACTTTTGGCATACGAGAAGAACCACCAACTAAGATAACTTCGTCAATCTTATCTGCAGAGATATTTGCATCTGCCATTGCTTTGCGGCAAGGTTCCTTTGTGCGTTCGAAAAGAGAATCTGTCATCTGTTCAAACTGAGCACGTGTAAGTGAGCGCTGGAGGTGTTTTGGACCTGTAGCATCTGCAGTAATGAATGGAAGGTTGATATCAACAGTAGTCTGGTTCGAAAGAGCAATCTTTGCTTTTTCAGCTTCATCACGGAGACGCTGAAGAGCCATTGCATCACCAGAAAGGTCAATTCCTGTATCAGCCTTAAATCCATCAATGAGCCAGTTAACAATAACACGGTCCCAGTCATCACCACCAAGGTGTGTATCACCGCTAGTAGCTTTTACTTCAACAACTCCGTCGGCAATTTCAAGAATAGAAATATCAAATGTACCACCACCAAGGTCGTATACAGCGATAGTCTTTTCTGATTTCTGATCTTTGTCAAAGCCGTAAGCAAAAGAAGCGGCTGTAGGTTCGTTGATAATACGTTTTACTTCGAGACCGGCAATTCTACCTGCATCTTTTGTAGCCTGACGCTGAGCGTCATTAAAGTAAGCTGGAACTGTAATTACAGCTTCTGTAACGGCTTCACCAAGATAATCTTCAGCTGTTTTCTTCATCTTCTGAAGAATGAAAGCAGAAATTTCCTGTGGAGAAAAATCCTTCTGTGCACCATTTTCTGTTACAGAAACGCGTACATCAGAACCATTGTCTTTAATTGTGTATGGAAGTTTTGTTGCTTCACCTGACAGTTCATTATATCTGTGTCCGATAAGACGTTTTACAGAATAAACTGTATTTTTTGGGTTTGTTACCATCTGGTTTTTAGCAGGAGCACCAACAATGCGTTCTCCCTTTGCAGTAAAACCAACGATAGAAGGAGTTGTACGTCCACCTTCTGAGTTTTGAATTACAACAGGTGTACCGTTTTCATAAATAGCTACACAAGAGTTTGTTGTACCAAGGTCAATACCAATAATCTTTCCCATCTTATAAACCTCCGGATCAAAGTTAATAAAACCTGAATCCCAATTAATTTGTTAAAATAAATATATAAAAACAGGCAACAGCGTTTCCCTATTCCCTATTTTCCATTCACTGTTAAGCGTTTGGCTTAATAACCATTACTTTTGCATGACGGATTACCTTTCCTTTTAATTTGTAACCCTTAAGATATACAGCGGCCAGCTGCTCCTTTTCTACATCACCTTCCTGCATTCCAATTGCTTCGTGCAGATCTGGATCAAACTCGTCACCTTCTTTTCCGTAAGATGAAAGTTCATATTTATTTTCCAGCATCGAAACAAGGCTTTTGTTAATCATCTTAATACCGTCAATGATAGACTTAACTTCTTTTGATTCTACATCTTTTGCTGCGTCGATTGTACGGTCAAAGTTATCCAGACTGTCCAGAAGATCATTAAGAAGACTGGCATTAGCATAAGCAACAGCTTCATCCTTCTGTGCCATCATTCTTTTACGCCAGTTGTCATTGTCTGCTGCTTTGTAAAGAGCTTCGGTCTTCATTGCTTCAATCTGAGCTTCCAGCTCTGCAATTTTTTCTTCAGGAGTTTTTACAGCTTCCTCAGCTTCTTGTGTCTGAGATTCAGTTTCTTCTGACTGAGATTCAGCATTTTCTGTCTGTGCTTCTTCAGTCTGATTTTCTGTTATTTCGTTTTCGTTCATATCTATAAATTAATAAAAATAAGTTGAATTCGGCAAGAAAAAATAAAAAAAAAAGTTAAAAAAGATTGTGTTCCTAACAGTACTGCCACTGACAGTCTCCATCATTCCAGAAAACTTTAATCCTTGATTTTTCCATAAAGGAATTTTCAACGAATGATGCAATATTCATAGCCCCGGCACCAAGCAGTTCATCTGCATTGTAATTCAATTCCAGTACAGAATCTTCATTCTCTCCAAAACAGCGGGCAAAAGCACCGTTAAGCTTTACAATATCTGCAACAGCAATAAAAAAATCAGACTTATGCTTTTCTTCATATTTGAATTTAAGAAAGTCCAGCTGCATCTTTTCGATTTCTTTATGATTTGCCTTTAATGACTCCCAGTCACCCTGAATTTTATAATTATTGATGGAGCACCATTCTGCAAAGTCTTCAAAAAATCTTGATGGTGAAATTTTCAACGGTGCCAGTACAGAAAGAAACCAGGTTACAGCCCTTCCGTAAGTATAAAAACACTCTGCCCCGGAAGCAATCTTAAATGATCTTTTTACATCCTGAGTAGAATAAGCTGAAGTGCTTTTTACAGAATCCGGGCACCTGTCCAATTGAGGAAAATCAAGGTGATTAGGATAAAGACTTAATGCAAAATCAAGCCGTTCCATAAAAAGCCGCACGCCATCTCCTGCCTGAGTACAAAAGTCCATGGAAAATCCAAAAAGCAGTCCCATTGTATTAAGCATCTGAGCTCTGCGATTGTAAAATTTTTTGTCAAAAAGATAATTTCTGTCTTTTGATATGCCTTTAAGTGGAATTTCCAGAGTACAGTAAAGACCAGCAACGGCTTTGCATATATCCATATCAAGAACCTGAGGATCCACAGGAAGAGTCAGAAGAACCTGAGGACATTTTTGGGAAAAGGATTTTAGAAATGAAAGAAGCTTTCCCTTGTGTCCCAGAATAGTCTGATCCTGAAGAGTAAATTCCGTTACACCTTTTTCTTCAAAGGTTGAAAGAGAAGCTTCCAGTTCGCTGGTTTT
This sequence comes from Treponema sp., assembly GCA_045627285.1. GTDB lineage: Bacteria > Spirochaetota > Spirochaetia > Treponematales > Treponemataceae > Treponema_D. Next base: position 9,113 of record JAZQNJ010000004.1, read on the forward strand.
ATATTTATACGATTCGTTCATTTAAACTTCCAGACTGATTTTCTGTTTCAAAAAAAAATCCACAGCTTACCAGACTTACACCTTAACTGTGTACATCCGTGCAATCTGTGGACTAAAAAC
>JAZQNJ010000005.1:0-4919 GCA_045627285.1 Treponema sp.
TCTTCATGTAGAAGTGGCCGATACAAAGGTTCGCCCTTTTACAAAATCAAGAGTCTGCCTGGACTACGAAGCATAATATGGCAGCAGTAAAAAAAACAAACGCCATGAGGATTCTGGACGGGCTTAAAATCAAATACGAAAATTTAGAATACGATGACGACGGAGAACACAAACTGGAGCTTGGTGCCGCTGAGCGGACTGCCGAAAAGCTTGGCATAAATCCGGCAGCTTGTTTTAAGACAATCGTAATGCGCAGCGAGTCAAAACAGATTTTCGTTTTCTGCCAGAATGCTCTTAACCAGATAAATCTCAAAAAAGCCCGTCAGGCTTGCGGTGCAAAAGAAATTAACTCAGTTAAACCGGAAGAACTGCTCTCACTAACAGGTTACATCAGAGGCGGCTGCAGCCCCATCGGAATGAAGAAAAAATACGGCACCTTCATAGATCAATCCGTACTCCAGCACGATTTTGTATATCTAAGTGCCGGGCAGCGTGGAATTCAGTTAAAAATGACCCCACAGGATTTAATAAAAGCCACCAGCGCCCAGACAGTCGATTTGATTCTGGAAGGTTAAGCACTTTAATATTTGCTACTAATAAACGAACATCACCGGAAAAGTTCCTGGGAATTTTTCCGGTTGTTTTTTTGTTACATCAAAAGAAAACTCATCATAATCGCTGGAGGCAAATCCTATTTTTGCCCCGCCATTTTCTCGCTTTGCCAGAAACTCCAGATGTTTTTCCTTGCTGTAACAACGCTTATACCAGGCAGGAAAACTTCCTTTTTTTCCAGAAGAAATATAATCATACCGCAAAAGCTCTTTTGCGACATTCCAGTCTACTTCAGACAAAACCCTGACCTTGCTTTTTTTCTGCTGATCAAAATACTCTGCCAGAAAGTCAAACCACCAGAATTCTTTTCTGGCCTGGCTTAAAGCATCCACATCTTCGGCCTGTTTTAGAAGTGTACATAATACCTTCCATGGACTTTCACAGCTGAACAGATAACTGAAGGTTTTAGCAAAAACAGCTTTATTCCAGAAAACATCAGTCAGAGTCTCAATATCCTTTAAAAAAAGCATTTCCCGGTAAGTAAGATAAGGTGTAGAATAAATTTCGTATGCAGGACTTTCCATCCACTTCCATCCGTTTTGTTTGGCATACGCTTCCATTTCTGTACCGTGAAGAACTTTAAGAAATCCCAGCTGAATGGCATCGGGCCACAGTTTCATAACAAAATCAAAGCTTTCCCCAAAGCTATTCAGATCTTCAAAAGGCAGCCCTGCAATTAAATCCAGATGCCTATGAATCGTAGCCGGAATCCTCTTTATATTTTCTGCCAGTTTTTCAATATTCTGAGATCTGTTGATTGTCTTTAATGTTTTCTTATTGGCAGACTGAACCCCCATTTCAAACTGCATTACACCAGCAGGAACTTGTTTTAAGAAATCCAGGGCTTCCTCTGATAAAAACTCCGCTTCAATTTCAAAATGAAACATAGTTTTATTGTTGTGATTATCCAGAATAAACTGCCATATTTTTATGTACCGTTCTGGATTTATGTTGTATGTTCTGTCTACGAATTTAACAAGTTTTACACCAGCATCAAGAAAAATTTTTAATTCTGCATACACTCTTTCCAGACTTTTAAACCGGACACGTTTGTCTACACTGGAAAGGCAATAAGCACAATTGAAGGGACATCCCCTGCTTGATTCATAATAATAAATCTTGTGATCCGGATCAAAATTTCCATCAAGAATTTCAGGATAATAAAAAGGAATATCATCAAGATTTTCCATATAGCACCTGTCTCCGGAAAACATAATTAAGTCTTCATCACTTCCCCTGCCTCTGAACCAGATTCCCGGAATCATTCCATAATCAAGATCAGCATAATCTGACTGGCACAAAAGTGCAGCCTTACAGAAATCAAGGAATGTCTGCTCTCCTTCACCTTTTATTATAAAATCCAGGTCTTTAAGTTTGGAAAGGTATTTTTCGGCACCATAACTGAACTCAGGGCCACCGGCACCTATTACACAATTTGGAAGAATCTTTTTAACATCTGGTATTACTTTGCATACATATTCAGCATTCCATATATATGTTGAAAACAGTACAAAATCTGCCCCGCTGGCATCAATTTCCCGCAACACAAAACTGATATTCTGATTGATAGTATATTCACCACAGACTATTTCCGGTTTTTCCGCTTTTCCATCAAAATATTTTTCAGCATAGTTTTTAAGAGATCTGATAGCAATGCTTGTGTGAGTAAAGCTTGCATTAATTGAAAGAAGTAATATTTTCATTTTCTACTCCAGAGCCTCAAGCAAAAAGCTTACAGGTCTGAACCCGTCATTGCAGCTAATCAGGGCAGAGGCAGGATTTTTCATCCATCCGTCATAAAAATTACCGCCCCCAGAAACAAGAGTTTTTACAAAGTATTCAATTGAAGACCAAGCCGAATCACAAAAACCCACGGGTTTTTCACCATTTGAAGAAATCCACCACTGACCTTGTTTTACATCGCAAGTATGTTCAATAGGGTTTTCATAAAGAGCCTGTAAATCCTTATAATCAGCTTTTCTGACAGCAGTTATCCTGACTTTTCTCATAATTCCTCAATATAAATAGGTATCTTAACTATCTGTTAACAAAATGATTTTATATCAGGACGATTCAAGGGACAACCTGCTTTTTGCACTCACTTAAATAAGTTACTCCATCCCCAATGCATAAAAAAATCCCCGCCAGAAAAATCTGACGGGGCGTTGCGGGGTGTCCCCGCAGAAAGGGGTGCGGCACAACGAAGTGTGCCGCAGGGGGAAGGCTTTCCCCCTATCCTTTTTTATTTAAGAGTAATTCCCTTAATTGTTGCAGCCTGTGAGCCGAACTTTGCACCTGTGTAACCAGATGTTGTACATTCGTAAAGACCGTTCATCTTTACTGTACCGTCTGAGTTACGGAGGTTTGTGTGTACAGAAGCGTTAAGTGCAGGTGTTGATGTTGACTTGAATGAAGCTGCGCTTACAACTGTACCAAGGTCTTTCTGACCGTTCTTGATTGAAGCTGTACCAGAGATCCAGTAATACTTAGAGTTTGTGTAATAAAGTGACTTAGAAATTGTAGAAGCAACGTCTGAAGTTCCGTATTTGTCTGAGTTCTTTGGAGCACCTGTTACGAGACCTGAGAATACACCTTTGTTTGTGCGGTAGAAGTTAAAGTTAACTTTTGCATTTGAGTAAGATGTACAGTTAGAAACATTGAGGGCACCGCCGTTTCCGTTGTCTGTAAATCCATCGTGTCCGTTTCCGAATGAGAGACAGTTTGTTACAACGTGAGCTGTTGGAACTTTTCCGTTTGAACCGCCAAGCTTGAATCCGTTCATATCACCGTTTGCATAGCTTGAGTTTGATGTAAGGCGTCCGTTGTTGAATGCTACACAGTTGCGGATTGTTACAACACCGATTGAACCTGTTGCTTCTTTTGCATAAAGGTCCCATCCGTCGTCACAGTTACAGTATGCAATACATCCGTCAAATACGTTGCCGTTACCTGCTGTAAGTTTACATGCAAATCCGTCTGCGTTTTCACCAGTTGCAGGGTCTGGGTTGTCGTATGCTGTACAGTTAAGGATCAGGTTATTTGCAGGCCATTCGCTCATTGAAGACATAGAAGACTTTTCGCGGGCAATCTGAAGACCTGTGTCGCGGTTTGCGTAGAATACACAGTTTTCAACAATGTTGTTGTTTCCGGCTACATACATACCGTTGTCGCCGGCACCTGTTACATTAAGACCGTAGAAGTGCCAGTAGTCACCGTTAAGCTGAATACCGCGGTTTGAGTCAGAAAGTGATTCACCAGAGAAGTCGAGGATTACTTTGTTTGCTGAACCTGGTTCTGCAATCATGTACTTCATTGCAGAAGAAGAACCGTTGTTTGATGAAGAAATTGTAAGAGGGCTTGAGAACTTGTATGTACCAGCCTTGATTACGATTGCCTGACCGCCTGCTACTTTTGATACAGCTGCAGTGATGTCTGAAGCTGACTGACAGTAGATGTAGCTCTTGATCTGTGATTTGTTTGTGATTTCTGTGAGGCGTGAACGTGTACCGATTCCGCTCTGTGTAGCACTTGAAGTGTTTGTAAGACCAGAACCTGTAGAGCCTGAAGTTGAACCAGATGTTGATCCGCTTGTTGAACCTGATGTACTTCCTGATGTTGAGCCGCTTGTAGAACCACTTGTGCTTCCTGAAGAAGATGATCCGCTTGAAGAAGTAGATGTGATTTCAATGTACCAGATGTTAATACCTGAAGCTGTTGAATACAGGTTGTAAGTTGTGCTCTGTCCTGCTGTGTAGTAGTAAGCTTTTGCAGAAGAAGTCATTTCGTATTTGCTTTCTACACCGCTTGAGTTAGCGAGAGCAAGGTAACGTCCTGCAGCACCAGAAGCGATTACTTTAATTGAATCGCCTTTATTTGCTTTGAATCCAACTGCACGGTATGAGTTATAAGCACCGCCGCCACCAAGAGCAAGCTGCTGTTTGAAGGTTTTTCCGTCAACAGTTGCAGCTGCATATGGAGTTGTTACATTTTTAGCAGAAGTTGCATAAACTGTGAATGATCCGCTTGTTACGTTTGATGTAAATGTGCCGTGTGTAAGGTTGTCGGCATTGAATACAACTGTTGAAGTTGTTGTTGTGCCTGAAGATGTGCTTCCAGAAGAAGAAGATCCGCTTGAAGATGATGAAGAACCTGAAGTTTCAAGCTTGATTACAAAGAGATTGATTGAATCAACCTTTTTGATTTCATAAGTGCTTCCGCTTGAAACAGAAAGTGAAACTACACCATTTGAATCTGTTGTGTAAGATTTTCCTGCAACAGATACTTTCTTTCCAGCTTCAGCAAAGTAG
>JAZQNJ010000006.1:0-61338 GCA_045627285.1 Treponema sp.
ATTTACCACATTCAGCACATAAATTCATACCACAGTATGCTTAAAAACTTCATCAATAGATTTCATGGAGTTGCAACAAAGTATCTAAATAATTACTTGGTCTGGCACAATTTCTTGAACTATGCAAAGGAAAGTTATGCAGAAAAGACAACCATCTTTGCAGACTTCGTATTTACTACAAACAAGGTAGATTTAAGCAAGTCGATTCCGTTAAGACCTGCTTTGCCTTTGGTAGCATAAAGGGAAGAAGTGAAATTTACAGGGTAAATTACAAAATGTTTATAATATTTAAATGAAAATGGAGAAACAAATGAATTATCTTGAACGAAATAAATGTTTGGATGAAATCTTAAAAGCCGTAACACCAGAAGACGAAGCAACTACTTTTTTGGCAGTAGAATACGTTAAAAATTACAAGGGTGCTATAATTGGGCCAATTCATGAGGACGGATACGGAAACTGGGCAGAATTATTACCTATCAAAAGTTCATTAAAAGGTGTAGATAATGAATACGATTGGGAAACATTTGAGGCTGCTAGAAAAAAACTAGAGTTTAAGAAGAATACCTCACGTAAATGCTTTCCATTAAAAGAAGGTATTGTTGTTGCTTTTGAACACGAGATGGTTGCAGATACACTTTTGGAAAATGGGTATGAACCATTATGGCTAAAAAAGTATCTTGAGTGGGTGGATTTAAAGAATGAATACAAAATGAAGTTTATTTCTCAAGAAGACATAAATAATACGAATAGCTTTTTTCAGACTGTAATAAGTGGTTTTGAAAATGTAATACAAAAACACCTGTAAAAGTGTATTATTTAAAAGTTTCCATCACATCATAAAGATGCGATGGAATAGTAAGAATAGTTTAAGCCACAATTTCCTTGTAATCTACAAAGTTTGGTTGATTAAAACCAACTTGAGTTCTTAATTCATTAACAAAATCAGTAAAAAAGTTTCTTACTCTATCTTGATAGTCTGAACCGAGGCTAAAAAGAGTTTCTTCATAGATTTTTTCTATAAGAAATGTATTATAATCATTATTTCTACTAAAATGAAGATTACCAGAAACATAATCTTCACCCCATTTATACCGTTTTTTATTTAAACTTCTATTGAGATTTATAGGCGTACTAAGTCCTGTAGGGGCAAGTCTTAAAAATGCTCTTGCATAATCGGCCCCTGGGGTGTTATTAGTTATTTTTATACGAAAGTTATCTTGACCAACTTCTACCATTCTAAACAGACTTTCGTTATAAACATCTTCGAAAAATTCAATTATCCCATTCATACATAATTAGTAAAACTAAACAAAAAAAGACTTCCAAATTATCTGGAAGTCTCAATTTTATGTATGACTTATTTTTCAAAGGTTACTGTATAGCCAGATGGGAAAGGGTCGTATCTACCTTTAGAAATCATGTTCCATTGCTCTTCAGAACCAGCATAAACAACATGAAACTTTATACCTTGTGAAAAGTATTCACCTTTGTTACAACACCCCGAAAAAGCAGAAGATTCAATTATAGTAACACTCTCAGGAATTCTTACTGTTGTAACACCTGCAGCATCTATGAAAGCACTGTATCCAATAGTAGTTACGCCTTCTTCAATTATAACATTAGTAAGATTTTTACATTGTCTGAAATTATAACCATGAAAACTAGCACCCCATGATTCTACACTTCCAGGTATGGTAATTGTTGTAAGATTTTCACACTCGTTAAAACAATAATCGCCCAAAACTTTAAGATTATTTGGAAGTTTTATTGATGAAAGATTTGAACATCCACTAAAAGCATTACGACCAATTTCTGTAACACTGTCTGGAATTTCTACAGAAGTAAGGTTTTTAAAATTCTCAAATGAATACTCATCAATTTTAGTTACACCGACTGGAATTACAAGATTTTCAAGATTTTTCAAAGAAAAACAATTATCTTTAACAAAATCTGTAACAGGAAGAGATTCCTCAACATCAGGCTTTATAATAGCTTCTATGCCTTTCATAGTAGAAGTTTGCCTTTAACGATAATTCCAGATAAATCTGGACATTGCTCTTCGGTAAAACTTACAGAATTGTTTACCTTTAATTCTGCAACACTATACCCCCCCAAAGTTGTTCCGTTATCAAAAGAAACTTGAATGGTCTCTGCAGGTGTATCTAATTTCGTAAATACTAATTTCATAAAATTTCCCCCTAAAAATGGTATAAATAATTAGTGGGAATTTAGGTGAAATTTTACTCATCAAAAAATAGCAACACTTTTTACGGACATAGCCTTTCATAAATTACCTGCGGCCTGATTTAAGTACTTGAGAACTTTTTCCGAAAATTTAATATGACAAAAAAACAAATTTTCATCATATTATTTTTTTCAATCTTAATTATATCCTGCACGTCTACAAAAGATTTAACAATTAAACAACCAGAATCCAAGCCAATCGCTTTTACCGAAATCTGGGGATATGTTTTTAACGGTATTGAAGATGCTTATAATCCAGAATTACCAGTTACAGATATTGGATATTTTATTAAAGCAGTAAATAATTTATCACAACTAGATCCAGTTCCCACCAAAAGCAAGTATTTTGCAAACACAACTGCCAGAATCCATCTTACCACAAGTGTAGATTCAAGAGCTCAAACGCATCTTCTTCTAGATCCTTCTCTTCCCTTACGCGATACAATAATAGATCAGCTGGTAAAATACTCTGAAACTTATGATGGAATTCAGGTAGACTGGGAATTAGTCCTGCCATCAGATGCTGAGAATTTTTATTCTTTTCTTAAAGCCCTTAGAAAAAAAATGGATCCATCCAAGATGTTGACAATTGCAATTCCAGCACGAATAAAAACATTACGGGAGGATGCTTACAATTATGAAAAGCTATATCCTCTTGTTGATAGAATCATAATTATGGCCTATGACCAGCATTGGTCCACAAGCAGTCCAGGAGCAGTGGCAGAGACAGACTGGTGTCAGAAAATATGTAATTATGCAAAATCCCAAATTCCTGAAGAAAAACTTATTATGGGTATGTCATTTTACGGCAGGGCCTGGCGGGACGATAAAGAAGGCGGCAGAGCTTACACATTTTCGAGACTTCAGGAATTAAAGGCGTCTCACAAAATAAAGTCTGTTAACAGAGATAATTATGGTATTCCAAACTTTACAGTCACTAAAAAAATGACAATTACAACATGGTATGATGATGAAAAATCTTTGCGACTTAGAACTGAGATGTATAAAAATGAAGGTATAACAAAACTGTCCTTCTGGAGACTTGGACAAGAAGACCCGGAATACTGGAACTGGATCAAAATCACAGAAAAACTTAATAATGACAATACAGCTGGTTTAAAATAAGGCTATTTCCGTAAAAAAATGTTATTAATTGAAAGAAGTTTTTGACAAACTGAAATTTCTTCCTACATTATTATTGATGACATTGAATATCTAAGAAATTTTAGTTGCATCATTATCTGTAATAATTTTATCAAAAACAATTTTCATGTTTAGCTAGTTATAGCAAAGCAAAAAAGACCTCTGACATTTAATCAAAAATCTTTAGCAACTCTATTTATGGACATACCCTAATAAAAAAGCCTGCTAGAATAACTAACAGGCTTAAATGAGACTACCCTGACTCGAACAGGGGACCCTCTGCTTAGAAGGCAGATGCTCTAATCCAGCTGAGCTACAATCTCATTGAAATTAATATATCAAAAATTTGAAGTTTTTGCAATACGATTAAAAAATTTAATAAATTATCGTTTCTTTATAAGGAAAGAACCAAGTTCACAGGGAGTTGAAGTTATTGAATCAAGCGTCGTAGAATTAAATCCTTCAACAATTGCATAAACCATCACATAATATTCGCTAATATCACCTGACGATGTATGAGAATAATCAGAATCCCCTGTTTCAGGAATTTTATTATAATAAAAATCAGTATCGTCATCATCAAAAAAATTGAATGAGTTACCGTTACTTCTGGCAGGGAGAGCAAAAACATAATCCTTTAATTGTTCCTGAGTTAAGGGATTATTTAAATTGTCATACCATTGCTCTGTATTTTCTACAAATTTCAAGAAGGATTCTTTTTGGGTAAGTCTATTTTTTGAAAGGAATCTAATTGTATCTGAACTAAAAGTTGGCGTATCCGAGGGATCTTTATAAGGATATGAAATTCCTGCCATAAATAAAGGTGAAGTTGAATCTTTTACTTTAGTAAGTCGAAGATAAACATTTATATTCTTTCCTGTTGAACTTACTATGTTAAGTTTATTAGCAACTACTTTTATATCTTCATCATAATAGGCAAACTGCATAGGCTGATAGTTATATGTTGAAAGAAGTCTAGAACTTGCTTCATAACTGTTTAACCCGTTAGAGGCTGTTAATAGTGAGTAAATACCATCTTTTTCTGAAGATAAAGTGTTTTTTGAATCGTAAATCTTATAATACAGGGAAACTCCGTTATACGAAATAGCAGAATTTTCCAGTAAATCCTTATTTTCTCTATCGGATGTTTCAAACTGTATAAACCATTTAGAGAAATCCTCATCATAATAAGTACAATTATTTTGAACTTCTGTTACAGGAACAAGGATTTTATCAACTACATCAAGTCCACAAGACATAAAAAAAACACCTGTAAAAATACAAATATAAAAGACTTTAATAATGTTCAGTTTACAAGTGTTTTTCATTATGGGTTTACTTATACTTAAATTATTCAGCTTTAGGTTCTGAAGCTTCAATTGCTATAGCACGACTTTTTGCAACTGCAGCCCATCTAGAGTCAGGATGAATTTCGTTTACCTTGTTATAAGCTTCTTTTGCCTTATCTGTATTTCCTTTAGTTTCATAAACACGGCCAAGGCTAAAATAAGCGTGATCAGCAAGGAGGAAATCTTTTGATTTAAGTGATAATTCATAGAATTCAACTGCCTTGTCTAAATCATTAAGATTTTCAGAACAAACAGCTGCATTGTAATAACAAATAGATGCTGTGTAGGCTGATTTTTTAGATTTAGCAGCTTTTTCCCATGCATCGCGACTTCCTGAATAATCTTTTTTCTGGAAGAGAATATCAGCTTTAAGCATGTTTGCTCTAACACCGGTAATACCACATTTAGATGAAAGTTCTTCAAGAGATTTAAGTGCTGCATCCTGACGAGCTTCAAAATCAGCGTCAGAAAGATCGTCTACATCCTTTTTGAATGTATATTCAATCTGATCAAGTTCAGAAAGACCTTTTTCTGCTGTTTTAGATGAAACCGCAGATGCACCCAAAGCTACACAAAGAAAAATTACCAGTACAATGGCAATTCCGAAAATTACTTTTACATTTTTTTCAATAAAACCTGTTACCTTTGATGTTGATGTTTCTTGATTCATTATAAAAACTCCTTTTTATATTTTACTATTTTTTATTAGCGGATATGAAGCTCATTTAACAAACGAGATACATAAGTCCGTTGAATTCCTAATATTTTGCCTGCCTCAGTCTGATTCCAGGATGTTTCATTTAGAATCTTAGTAACATAAGCTGTCTTAAACTTGTTTAATGCAGTTTTTAAGCTTCTGTCACCATTTGCATCAGACGATATTTCGGTTGAAATATATTCACTCAAATCTTGAGTATTATCATCCTGCAGTGTCGGAGAACTTGAAGAACTTCTTATTAAAAGATCTTCAACCTGAATTAAAGGAGCTTTCCCTAAAACACAGGCTCGTTCAATAGAATTTTCCAGTTCCCTTACATTACCAGGCCAATAATATTCATATAAAGCCTTTTCTGCCGAAGCAGAAAACCCTTCAAAATTCTTTTTAGTTTCATTTGAAAACTTTGTAAGGAAAAATCTTGCAAGACTTGAAATATCTTCCTTACGTTCCCTGAGAGGAGGAATATGAAGAGGCATTACATTAAGTCTATAATAAAGATCACTTCTGAAAGTATTTTCAGAAACCATCTTTTCAAGATCTCTGTTAGTAGCCGCAACAATTCTTACATCCACAGTAATAGTCTGACTTGAACCTACACGTTCGAAAGTGTGATTCTGCAAGACTCTAAGCAGTTTAGACTGTAAATCTACAGGAAGTTCTCCGATTTCATCTAAAAATAAAGTTCCCCCATCAGCAGCTTCAAAACGTCCTTTTCTGTCACTGACAGCATCTGTAAAAGCACCTTTTACGTGACCAAAAAGTTCACTTTCAAGAAGTGCCGGAGAGAGGGCAGCACAATTTACCCGAATAAATGGCTTATCCTTTCTTCCTGATTTAAGGTGAATCTGTTCCGCAAACAACTCTTTACCAACACCACTTTCCCCGGTAATAAGGATTGTAGTATTTGCTTTTGCAACTTCATCAATTACATGAATCAAATCTAGTACTGCAGGACTTTTTGCAACAAATGGATGGTATTCACTTCCACTGGCAATGTTACTCTGAAGCACTGAAATTGAATCTCTGGCAGATCTGAAAGAAGAAGCATTTAGATATGCAATTGCTGCCTGATTTGAGAGTAATTCAAGAATTTCCTGATCACTGGAATCAAAATTTTTAGAGGTAAGTTTATTGATAAGTTCTATAACACCGATACATTCACCTTTTACACGCATTGGAATAGCAATCATGTTTCTGGTAATGTACCCTGTTTTATCCTGAACTTTTGAAGAAAACCTGGGGTCGGTTGCAACCTTGTTAATTAAAAGAGGTTTATTATTATCTACAACCCACCCTGCTATACTATTTTTTTCTACGGGTATATTTTTTGCTTCTGCACCTTTAGGACCAAGTGCAACGGCAAATCGAAGGGAATCGTCTTCTTTATTTACAAGAAGAAGAGACGAGGCCTCACATTCGACAAGACGCATTGCCGATTCAAGAATATGAACAAGCAATGCGTTTACATCGGAATATGTAGAATTGATTCTACCATTAATCTCGATGAGTGTTTTGAGTCTTTCTAAACTAAGAGAATTCATATCACTCATCGAAATCAATTAGTTATTTTTCTGATCGTTAAGAAGATCGCCGAGAGTATAAGCTCCATCATCATCATTTTCTGATGAAGACATGTACTGATTAATTTCTTTACGAGCCTGTGCCTTCTTAAATTCCTTTACAGAAAAACCAACTTTTTCCTTTTCTACACTAATATCTACTACAAATACGTTAAGTTTATCCCCAACGTTGTATTTTTTAACAGCTTCTTCGAATGGAACGTCTTTGTCATCGCTAAGATTTGCCTTGTTTACAAGACCTTCAATTCCTTCCGGAGCCTTAACAAATACACCAAAATCTGTAATTGATGTAATTTCACCTTCAAGTGTTGAACCAACAGAATACTTGTCAGCAAAAGCCTTCCATGGATTATCTGTAAGCTGTTTGATACCAACAGCGATACGACGCATTTCTGTGTTTACTTCAAGGATTTTAACATCAACTTCCTGATCAACTGTCAATTCACTTCCAGGATGTTTTACTTTCTTTGTCCAGGAAATATCTTCACCACGGAGGAAACCATCTACACCTTCTTCAAGCTGTACAAATGCACCTGCGTTAGTAATTTTTACAACTTTACCGTGTACAGATGACCCTTCTGGATACTTTGATGAAATTGTATCCCAAGGATTTTCCTGTGTCTGTTTAAGACCGAGAGATACACGTCCTGCCTGGATGTCATATCCAAGTATCATACATTTGATTTTTTCACCAATTTTTACGATATCTGAAGCTTTACTAACTTTCTTAGTCCAGCTGAATTCAGAAATGTGAGCAAGACCTTCAATACCTTCTTCAAGTTCAATGAAAGCACCAAAGTCTGTAAGTTTTGTAACTGTTCCTTCAACAATATCTTCTACATGGTATTTATCTTCAAAGTGTACCCATGGATCTTCAGTAAAGTGCTTGAGTGAAAGATTGATTCTCTTATCCTCTGGGTTAAGGTTTACAACTTTGAGTTCAATTTCCATACCCTTCTTAACGAAGTCCTTTGGACGTGTTACGTGACCCCAGCTCATATCATTGATATGGAGAAGACCATCAAAACCACCAAGATCGATGAAAGCACCGAAGCTAGTAAATGATTTTACAGTTCCTTTTACAGTGTCACCAACCTGGGTATTAGCAAAGAATTCATCACGGTTCTTATTCATTGCTTCTTCAAGATACTTGCGACGGTTTACAACAACATTTGCTTTATTATCTGAATAAAGTCTTTCGATATAGAATTTTGATACTGTACCAATAAGTGATTTAGGATCATCTACTTTAGTAGAATCTGACTGACTGATTGGGAGGAAAGCATGAATGTCACCACCGAGGTTAACATCAAAACCACCCTTCACTTCTTTTTCAATTTTTCCTTCGATAGCAATCTTTTCATCGGCTGCCTTACGAAGATCTTTCCACAGCTGTTTTGACTGAGCTTTTGCATATGAAACTTCAGGACCGTTGCGACCGTTCTGTTTTACAAGAACTACTACAACTGTATCACCAACTTTTGGTAATTTACCTGCGAATTCCTGAACAGGAATTTTTCCTTCTGATTTGCTTCCAATATCAATGAAAACAAGTTCGTCTGTAACTTCAATTACAGAACCTTCTACAAGCTGACCATCTTCAAGAGTTTTTAAACTTTTGAGAGATTCCTCTAATTGTGTCTGGATAGCACTTTTTTCGTTAAGTTCTTCCACTTCCATCTGTTCCATATTGCACCCTTTAGTGTGAATTTTGTCTAATATTATCTCACAAACCTGTTCTATCGTCAAGTTAGAAGTATCTATGTAGATAGCGTCGGCAGCACGCTTTAAGGCTCCCTCTTTTTTGTTTCTGTCGATTTCATCACGACGTATAATTGCCTGCTTTACTTCTTCAAGAGTCATGTTTGACACACCCTGATCAAAGCGACGCTTTGCCTGAACATCTATAGAAGCGTCTAAATAGAACTTATATTCAGCCTGAGGAAATACAACTGTAGTCATATCCCGCCCTTCGCAGATGATATCTAGCGATTTTGTAATCTCCTGCATACGGTCATTTACAAGATGACGTACATCAACATTAGAAGAAACCTGAGCAACTCTTGAACTGACCGCATCATCATGAAGATGATCTTCTACATCAACACCGTTTAATACTAGCCGTGAATTAACGTATTCAAGTTTTTGTTTTTTACAGAAATCAATTACTTTTAAATTATCTGCAATATCAATGTCTGTACTATTTAAAGCCATTGTAAGGGCACGATAAAAGCTTCCACTATTCAGATAAGTAATGTTCAGTTTTTTAGCAATCAACGATGCAATTGTAGATTTTCCTGTTCCTGCAGGTCCATCCATAGCAATAATCATATATTAACTCCTTTCTTTACAAAGCCTTAAAAGACCGTAAACTTCAGATTCTGTAAGTTCCCTGAAATCACCTTCTTTAAGCCCGCCTAATTCAATATTTCCAATTCTTACACGCTGCAAACTTCTTACAGCAGCCCCTGCATCCGTAAAAACACGTCTGATTTCCCTGTTTTTGCCTTCCACAAGGATTACTTTCATTTTATGAGTATTAATAACTTTTGTATCTTTGGCCTTGTAAAAAATTCCCTCTACACGAACACCTTTCTTAAATTTCTGATCAAGTCCTTCTGGTAAAGGATAACTGGTTTCTACAAAATATTCCTTTTCGATCTGACTGCTGGGATGACTTAATTTAGAGGCAAAATCACCATCATTTGTAAAAAGAATAGCTCCTCGACTGAACATATCAAGTCGTCCTACGTTATATAGACGTTCAGAATATTTGGATTTAAGGAGATCAACAGCAACAGGTCTTCCTTTTTCATCCGACTGAGTACAAACGTAACCTGAAGGTTTATTCAATAGAACATAGATTTTTCTTTCTTCAAGATTAACCTTTTTACCATCAACACAAACCTCATCAGAAGCAACAACCTTTGTACCAAGTTCTGTTACAATCGTACCGTTAACCGTTACCCTTCCATCAAGAATGAGTTTTTCACTGGCACGACGACTTGCCACTCCGCAATGAGCAAGAAAAGCCTGAAGTCTTATGCTGTCGGTATTTGTATTATCGGGCAAGTTCAAACCTCTCGTTTTCTTTTTCATCAAGCTGAGGAAGTTCTGCAATGGAATTAAGTCCGAAGAATTTAAGGAATTCTTTTGTTGTACCAAACTGAACAGGACGTCCAGGACCATCTTTACGTCCAACTTCTCGAACCAGTTGCCGTTCCTGAAGAACACGGATCATATTATCCGGAGGAACACCTCGAATAGCTTCGATTTCTGCTCTTGTAATAGGCTGTTTATAAGCAATGATAGAAAGCACTTCCATTGCTGAGCGGCTTAGTTTTCCGGCATTTTTATTACCGTACCTTTCTTTAAGAACTTCCCAGTATTCTTTTTTTGGAGTAAGTGTCCAGCCGCCTGTAATCTGAGAAAGTTCAATTCCAGAATCAGGATTACTGTATTTTTCACGAAGATTATCAAGACATTTTTCCACTATATCTGGTGCAAGATCAGAAGCTCTGGATATTGCTTCTACATTAAGAGGTTCACTGTCTAAAAAAAGGACGGCTTCCACAAGTCCAGTTTCATGTTCAAGATTCAAATCCATTATTTTTACCTTATCTATTTTTAATTTTAAGCTGCATTTATTCTACAGATTTTAATATCACCAAACATCTTATTCTGCATGATTGTAGCCATTTTAAATTTAACAGCTTCAAGAATAGCCATAAAAGCACAAATAACATCAAGTGTATTGCCTTTTCTAACTATCAAATCTGTAAACATGCATTCATTCTTTTCTTCAAGAAGCTCATTCATCAAAGTAATTTTTTCGTTAACAGAAATTTCTTCATACATGTCGATAATTTTTGCGTCCGAATATGATGAAATCAAATTCTGGAATATTTTTTGCATCTGCTGAAGCAGGTCCCATGTATCCACGGTCTCCCACATGTTATCTTCTTCAAATGGAAGAACTCTCTGTATCTTTTTTCGCTCAAAATTCCATTCACTTTCATCTTCCTTTTCTTCCATAAGGATAGATAACTTCTTAAACTTCTGATACTCGATAAGTTTTTCAACAAGTTCTTCTCTAGGATCGTCAAAATCAAATTCATCATCAATTTTTACTTCAACAGGAAGCATCATGCGGCTCTTTATGTAAACAAGGCGTGCTGCCATATTATAAAACTCTGATAAATCTCCAAGATCAACTTGGGCAGCATAATCCAGATATTCAAGAAATTGAGCCGTTATCTCTGCAATCGGAATATCGTAAATATTGATTTTATTATCTCTGATCAAAGCCCACAGTAAATCGAGAGGGCCTTCAAATTCTCCCACTGTATATTTGCGGGAAGATTTTTCTGACGATTCGTTTTCTACTGTTCCAATTTGCAAATCAAGTTCCTGATCCATTTTATTTTACCTTCAATTCCTTAAAATCCTCTGCAGAAAGAATTTTCTCAATTCCTGTTCTGTCAGCCGTCTTTAAATAATTTTGAAAAACATCTTCCTTAATTAAATCGGCAGATTCCTTTAAAATCTCAAGCATTGGAATTAAAACAAATGCTCTTTCCGCTATTCTTGGATGAGGTACAACAAGATTTTCTGTTTGAATCTTCTGATCTCCAAAAAATTCAATATCTATATCAATTGAGCGGGGACCATTCCTAATTTCTTTGGAACGATCCCTGCCCAGGGAGGATTCTATAAAATGGATTTTTTCAAGAAGCTGATGGGAATCAACTTCCTCGGAAACATAACCAGACACAACCATATTATAAAAATCATCCTGATTTTCAACATACATAGGTTTTGTCCGGTAAACAGACGATACTTGTAATTCCGAGAGGACAGACTCCAACTGAGCACATGCTTTTGAGAGAAGTTTTAAGCTGTCATTCCCCTGCCATGATCTGTTGGACCCCACCCCCAGAATCACATAAATCATCTTTTAATAAAGTGCATCCTTTGCAGAAGGTGTAACTTCAACAGAAGCGTCTGCAGCAGGTTTCTTTGCCTTAGCAGCCTTTTCAGCTTCCTTTACAGCGTTTTCCTGTTCTGGATAAACTGCAACACCATCTTTGTTTTTCAAAATCTGCCCCGGAAATACCTCGGCACGGATCTGGCTTTCAATCTGCTTCGCATAATCAGGATTCTGCTCAAGAAAGTTAATTGCATTTTCTTTACCCTGACCAACTTTTTCTTCACCCCGTGTATACCAGGCACCACGCTTATCAATCATACCATGTTTAACAGCTGAATCAAGAAGCGACGCAATAGCACTAATTCCCTTACCAAAGTAAATATCAAGTTCAACTTTTCTGAACGGAGGTGCAACCTTATTTTTTACAACTTTTACTCGTACGCGGTTTCCAACAGCGTCTTCTTCTCCTTTGCCATCAATTGATTCAATACGGCGAATTTCGAGACGAACTGAAGAATAAAACTTAAGTGCATTACCACCAGTTGTAGTTTCAGGATTACCAAACATAACACCGATTTTCATACGAATCTGGTTAATAAAGACAATTGTACACTTACTCTTATTTACAATAGCTGTAAGCTTACGCAATGCCTGACTCATAAGACGAGCCTGGAGTCCCACCATTGCATCACCCATGTCTCCCTCAATTTCTTTTTGAGGTGTAAGAGCAGCAACAGAGTCCACTACAATAATATCAACTGCACCAGAACGAACAAGACTTTCTGTAATTTCCAGAGCCTGTTCACCTGTATCAGGCTGTGATACCCAGAGTTCATCGATGTTTACTCCAAGATTTTTTGCATATACAGGATCAAGAGCATGTTCAGCATCTACGAATGCTGCAATACCACCAAGTTTCTGAGCTTCTGCAATTGCATGTAGAGCCAGAGTAGTCTTACCCGAACTTTCAGGACCATACATTTCAATAATACGGCCTCTTGGGTAACCACCAACTCCTAATGCTTCATCAAGTAAAATTGATCCAGAAGGAATTACATCAACTCCCTGTGCATCAGGCTGGGTTCCAAGCTTCATAATTGCACCGGCCCCAAACTGTTTTTCAATCTGGAGACGAGCAGCTTCGAGAGCCTTAAGTTTTTCCGACATATCTGCCGGCTGAATTGTTTCTGCCATTTTAGCCACCTTAAAAAATCCTCCCACTATATATATAGGCAGTGAAAATTAAAATTTGTACATTTTTGCCGAAAAAAAATTATTTTTTTTATAATTCTTCTCCTTGTCTCAAAGGCTGATATACAGATTTTCCTGAAAGACAAAGTTTTCCATCTTCAATTGCGATTTTTCCAAGTATTTTTACAGGTTTATCACCCTGAATCTCAGGAACAGAAGAAAAATAGATACGGATAATACCTTCTACCCGATTCAAATCTTCATAACCGAGCAACAAATCACATCTATAAGAATCATCCTGAATCAAAGCATTTGTAATTCTTCCAGACCAGAGTACCCAACAGCCAACATACAATGAAGGTTCAGCAACAACCTGACTATAATTCAAATTTTCCCCAGGATTAGACTCAAAAGAATCAAAATTCATATCCTCAAAATAGGAAAGCAGAAGACTTGTCTTGTTTTTTACTGAGGACGAAGCATTGGAATTAAGTATTCTGTTTATTTCAACCCGGGCTCGATTATCATGATAATTCTTAAAATTATTTCTGGCACTTTCGTATGACGATTTTATCTGATCGTCAGTAAGGATATATCTATAAACACCACCGGACAAATCTTTTTCCTGCAGTAAAGTAAGCTCCTCTGTTGTAAGAACCAGTTCTTCAGGGAGCGACCTCTGATCTGATCCAAAAGGCTTTTTATGATTAACAAAATGAATGATTCCAGCTGCAAGTAATAATCCTGCTGCAACAGAAATACCGATTTTCCATAATTCTGAATAATCCCTGCCAACAGGAGGATAAAACTTTTCAATTCTGCCTGTATCAACCCACTTCAGGATATTTTCGTAATTTCCCTGAGTTCTAATAAATTCCATGGCATTTTTAGCTACAACATTTTCAGGTTCAAGGTCAAGGACTTCAAGATAATACTTTATGGCAAGGTCGGTATCACCTCTTCGAAGATACAGAGCAGCCTGTCCAAGAAGCAGATTTGCATTTCTTAAATGTATATGACGAGCTTTCTGAAAATATCTGTTTGAATTTCCAGTATCACCAGCATAAAGACAGGCAGTCCCCAGTAAGAGATAATAATCAAAACTCTCGTGATAAACATCAGAAGCAGCCTCAAGCACAACAATGGCTTTATTGAATTGCCTTCTTTTCAGTAAGCTTCTGGCTGTATCAATGGCAGATTTACGACTCATTTCTACTGCTGCCTCATTTTTTTCATAATGGCATCCAGTTCTGCACTTAACTGTCTTACCTCGTTACGGTTTACAGTGGCAGGATCACTTTGAAGTGAATTAATCTTGTTAATAAGATTCTGTATGTATTCAGGATCAAGCTGTTTGTCCGTAACCTGTGGCACAACAAAATCAACTTCAGGCTTTTTAACTTCCAGTTCTTTCTTATCAATCTCCTGAAATTCAACAGCTGCTTCACCATTTTTATTTTCAATGTTATCTACAAAAGCAAGTCCATTTGGCATCTGATGATCAGTTCCTGCAGCAAGGAAGAAAACAATATTTTTTGTTTCACCAGGTGCATATTTTTCTACAGGCCAGTTTACACTCACTGATGAATTATTGTAGGCAAGAACGGAATTAAAGCTTCTGGAATCTACAATAACAGGAATCCAGGCACTTGCTTCAAGAGAATCCCTGTTGGCAAAAGATATACATTCAACAGGAGTTACAGTAGAACCGTCTAAAACAATCTGAAGGCTTGTTTTTCCATTTGTTGATACAACAGCCCTGTCTTTCTTAAAGTCATAAAACTGTTTTTCACCGTTAATCCTTCTTCCTGCAGAGGAAATAAAATGATAATCAGTACCTTCGCCAAGAATTGTATCAAAGACACCCTTTATGCCGATGTCCTGAGGTTTATCAGAGATATTGGAAACAAAGACCGTAACTTTGACCATATCATCTGGAATTCCCATTACAGACGCTACAGTCGTAAAATCAACTGCTACCTGCATTTTATTTTCAATCGAAAAAGCAAGCTGAGCACCTGATCCAAGACGACGCAGTTCTTTGTTTACTCCAGCATCCTTGTTAAGGCGATAAATAGTATTTCCGATTTTTGCAGAAAAGAATGTTGATACAGAGCCCTCTATGTTGCTAAAAAGAGCCGTTTCTTCCTTTCCTTCACCTTTTGCAAAAATGTTAAATGATCCGGTTTTCTGTGCCAAAACAATTCTTAGCTTTCCGCTTTTCAACTGATAGCTTTTTTCAGGGACATAAACAATTCCAAGCTTTGTATCTTTTTTCTCTCTAAGTTTATCTTTAGCTAGCTGTTTTGCTATTTTTGCCTGCTCTTTAAGAGCTTTTTTTTCTTCCCGACGCTTTGCTTTTTCTTCAGCATCACGAAGCTTTTTTTCAGCCTTTTCCTGTGCAATTTCAAGTTTTGATTTTTCCGGCATTTTTACAATTTCCGGCTCTTTTGATTCTTCGGATGTCGATTCCGAAGATTCATCTGATTTTTTGCCTTTTTTTTCTTTTGAAGCAGAGGAATCAGCAATATCCGAAGATTCAGTTACAGTCTCTTCTGAATTCATATCCTGTGCCACTCCTACAGTGGGTATGAGAAAAAGATTGAGAGCAGCAATAAGAAGTGCCGTTTTCTTTAAATTACAAAGTTTAATCATATACACCCTCCGCAGATTTTTCATCAAGAACAAACTGAAGGACCTTCGCTTTACGTTTAAGAGCTTCAACTTCAGGATCTGAAATTCTTACAGGAAATACATCTGAAAAAACAGTTTTTGGAACTTCAGTTTCAGTTTTTTCTGCTTCAGCAGGCTTTTCATCAACAGGCTTTACACTTTGCACAGCCATTTCCGATGCAAGTTTTTCCAAATTGGCATTTTCTGTTGTTAATTCCCTGGTAATACGTTTTTCATTTTCAAGACGGGCTTCCAGGTCAAGGATACGGTTTTCAGCATCAGCCAGTGCCTTACGGAGTCCCATTTTATCTTCTGTCTGATAAAGCCTCAGCTGTCTTTCGTAATCTTCTCTGGCCGCAAGATTTTCTTCTCCTGTAACCTTTAAAAGATAAATAAGTTTTTCTTCCCGTTCCCTCTGAGCAATCATTTCAATTCTGTATCTTGCATCTGTTACTTTTTCAGATGAAGGAAAATCAATTGAAATTCGTTCGTAAAGAGCTCGTGCGGAATCAAAATTGTATTCTGCATAAAATGATTCAGCAATCCAGTATAATGCCGATGAGTAAAGTTCATTATCCGGGTTCTGATGACAGAAATCGCTTAAAACAAGCACTGCATCTTCGTTTTTTCCAAGATAATGAAGAGCCCTTCCCTTTTGAAACTGTACATATGGTGCATATTGAGAAGCTGAATATTTTCCTAAAAATGTATCGCAGTCGGAAAGTGCTGTTTTATATTCACCGGCTTGAATTTCACTGAGAACAAGCATGTATAAAGTTTCAGGGTCACTTTTAACGGAAACAGCCTTTCTAAGAAAGAAGATCGATGTTGTCCAGTCATGCTTTCTGTACGCATCAAAACCCTGCTGCTGGTCTGCTGAATATTTTTCTGCCGAAAATGCAAGGAAGCCTGATACTAAAAGTACACACACTGATGAAGTTTTTTTAAGAAGGTTATTTAAGTTCATTTTTTTCTATACCTCCCAGCTAAAGGAACCGTTAAAAAATGCAGAACCAGAAACTACAATATCAGCACCGGCTTTAAGCACAGAAGATACTGTATCATTATTAATCCCGCCATCAACGGAAATAAGGTAGTTATAGTTATTTTCTTTACGAAGCTTATCCAGAAGTGTGATTTTATCTACACAATATGGAATAAGTTTCTGACCGCCAAAACCAGGGTTTACCGTCATAACAAGAACAAGATCAACGAGATTAAGAACAGGCTCTATAACAGAAACAGGTGTTGAAGGAACAATAGAGATTCCAGCCTTTTTTCCCATATCGTGAATATGATTTATAAGGCGATCGATGTGAACCGTAGCTTCCTGATGAAAAGTAATATAATCAGCACCAGATTCAGCAAAGGAATCAACCATATCCTCAGGCCGTTCCACCATAAGATGGACATCAAAAGGGATTTCAGTATATTTTCTGATTGATTTAACAACAGGCTGACCATAAGAAATCTGTGGTACAAATTTACCATCCATTACATCAATATGAATGAGTCCAGCTTTTTTTTCTTCACAAAGTTTTAGTGCGTTCTCAAGGTGTCCAAAATCTGCAGATAGCAGAGAAGGAGCCAAAATTTTATCTTTCATTATCCTAATATGATAGCAAAATATATGTATAAAAACAACAATATATTTTTTTCAAAAAAATCTCAGTAAAATCTATTGACAGTTTCTTTCAAGTAAAGTATAAACTTTGCCCCACTTTTTCTAATTTTTAGTTAATTTATTGACTAAAACCTTCATTTCAGTATAATTAATGATACACTTTATGAGTAATCAGTCTGAGGAAGAATTAAAAAAAGCATACAGTTTTCTCAATAAGGGAGATCCTGCCAGTGCGAAAACCATTCTTGCAGAAGCTTACCAGTTTAACCTCGATAACAACGAGATTGACTTTGCAATCTGGTGCTGTTCTTTCTGGATTGACTACATAAAAAAACTTCCAAAACTGGAACTCTTGCAGCAGGGTGAAGGTCTTTTTTTTCAGTGGAAAACTTTCGAGGAAGCTCTCACCAGAAAAAAAGAAATCTTCAACCGCACGATTTTTTCAGTACAAACCGGAGTTTTTACACAGGCACTTCAGAGTCTTACCAATTTATACCAGGAACTGGAAAAAGAGAAGTTCTCTGAAACTCGTCTCAAGGCAGATATTAACCTCAAAATAAGTATCTGCCATAAAAAACTCGGTAATTATGAAACAGCCCTGGAGTTTCTTCAGCAGGCAAACACCCAGGCCCCTGGTTCTGCAGATATATTCGCAGAAATGGCCGACTGTTATGCATTATGCGGTCTGGAAAAACAGGCGAAAGTTCTATTTCGGGAGGCATTTTTTATTAATGCCCGGCGGATTGAACTAACCATGCTGGATTCCGAACTGATAAAGTGCCTGATAAATCAGGTTCAAAGCCTGGGGTATTCAGGACAGGAACTGCAGGAATGGGTTCCGGTGTACGGAACACTTTACGGTGTTTTCTCTGTAAAAAGAGAACTGCGGAGTCAGGAAGTTGGGCGTCTTAAACAGGAAATTTTTGAACTGGATGTGGAAAACAGGAATCCCGGATCCAATTCAAAGTTAAATGTACCAAAGCTCATAAACAAATATTTCTGGCTTTTGGATCATCTGATTCAAAAAAATGAAGGTGACAGCAAGATAAACGAAATCCTGCTGAAAATTAAACTTCTGGATCAAAGCGTATACGACTTATACAACAAATAAGGCAGTAACGCAATTTATAGACAAACATTTTTTAGGAGATATCAAATGTCTGAAAAACTTATTACATCAGTACAGGAAATGCTGAAAGAAGAAACATGGACCCGTGCAACAATCAGCAATTACACAACAGAAAAACTCAACGAGTTGCAGAACATTGTAAATACTGCTGTTTCAGAAAAATGTGTAAATGAATTAAAAGCCGTTGCAGATGAACAGCTTTCCCACACAAAAGACAGTATTATCGCACTTTACATTTCAGGAATGCTTGGTCTTGAAACAAAAACCCTTGACAACTCTGCTTTGGAAACTCTTGTTGATATCTTCCAGAAAAACCACAAAGAGCCAGTTGTAATCAACATCTGTGAAACTATCATTTCAAAATCACCAAGCAACAAATTTGCTCTCAGAACTCTGGCAGAAAGTTACCGTGCTTCAAACTCTCCTAAAGCATGGGAACTCTACGAAGCAATCGTAAAAAATGACCTTGAAGAAGCTGAAATTGCAAAAATTCTGGCAGAACACTACGAATCAGAAGACAGAGACGAAGACGCACGCACTTATTACAAAAAGGCCCTTCTCCGCTTTGTTTCACTCCAGAACATGACAGCCATCAAAGAAACATGGGCTAAACTTGTTGAAATGATGCCTGAAGAAATTGACTTCTTCCTCCTTGTTCAGAGAAAAGTTGAAAAAACAATCAGCGCCGACAAAAGTGCACTTCTTCTTCAGGATCTTTATCCATATTACAAAGATGGTGCTGCTGCAGATCCTAAAAAATGGGACACTGCTATCCAGCTGCTTAAAATCATTCTCGAAATCGATCCAAGAGACAATTGGGCAAGAAACGAAATCATCTCTTGTTTCCAGGGAAAATATGCTTCAAACCCTGATGTAGATAAGATTATCAGACAGTCTGACCTCAATGGCTCAGTTCGCAACGTATTTGAAGCAATCAATGACTTCGAAAAACATATTTCATTCGGTGTTAAAAAATTTGTTTACCACAGAACATGGGGTGTTGGTGTAATCATTAAGGTAGAAAATGATAACCTCATAATCCATTTTGGTGCTCCAACAGGCAACAAACAGATGTCACTTAAGATGGCTGTAAGCTCACTTCAGCCACTGGCTGATGATCACATCTGGGTTCTCAAGGCAAAAACAAAGAAAGAAGTTCTTGTTAAGATGTTCAAAGAGGATAAAGACAAGAGCTGGGCTCTCGAAACAATCATCAAATCATTCGGAAACAGCTGCGACTTCAAACGCATCAAGGCTGAACTTGTTCCTTCAATCCTTACTCCAGGTGAATGGACTTCATGGAACAGTGCTGCCAAGAAAACTCTTGAATCAAATCCTAAATTCGGTGTAAATCCAAACAACATCAACGAATTCATCATCCGTACAAAGGAAATCACACCAGAAGAAAAACTCAGCAATGAATTCAAGGCTCAGAAATCATTCATGCCACGTGTAAACATCATGATGAAATATCTGAACACTGAAGAAACAGATAAGGAAAATGAGCTTTTTGCTGATATGTTCAACTACTTTAAGGGTTACCTCAAAGCATTCAGCTCTGTTAACGAAGAAGTTGTAGCTTCATACCTGATCGTAGAAAAAATTTCAAATCTGTACAAAACTCTTGAATATAAACCATCGTTTACATTTGCAGAACTTTACGATGCAATTGAAAACCCATGTGAAATGTACACTCTTTTGAAAGATACAAAGAATACAACACTCCAGAAGGATTTCCTCTTCCATGTTAAGATGATTCCAAACTGGGTTGAAGAATTCACAAAGCTGTTCCCTACAGTACTTAAGAAGGAAATGCTCAATACACTGGTAGCAGAAGGACATGACAAAGAAGTTCAGGCACTTGCAGCTAAGGCATTTGAAAACTTCCGTGACTACCGTGAAGCTGTTCTCTTCTTCTTTGACGAATGTCAGGATGATGAATGGTTCAAGTCTTCTGGAGTTTCATACCAGAAACAGCTTATTGCTATCGTAAACATCATTTCACAGACATACAAAGAAATCGACAATCACGTTGATTCAACAGAAAACAAGAAAATCAACAAGAATGCAAAAAAACTTATTTTTGGTGAAGGCGATGATGAAAACAAGTATGCTAAATACATGCTCAGTTGTGATGATGAAGTTATGACTCACATGTATACACTTGTTGACGACATCGAAGGTCTTGAAAACTCATACAAACAGGCTCTCCGCAATAAGATTCTGGACAAAAATCCTAACTACAAGTTCCGCACTAAGGAAGAAAAATCTTCTGCACCTGCAGGCATGATGGTTACAAAAGCTAAACTTGACGAAAAAAAGAAGTACGAAGTTGAACTTACAACAGTTCTTCTCCCAGCCATTGCAAAAGAAGTTGCTGATGCTAAGGAAAAAGGTGACTTAAAGGAAAATGCTGAATACCATGCGGCCCGCGAAAAGCAGAATATGCTTAACGGGGAACTTAAACGCCTCCAGGGAGAACTTGGACGTGCAGTAATTTTCGATCCAACAACAGTTACAACATCAATGGTTTCTTTCGGTACAGAAGTAGTTCTTACTAACAACGAAACTGGCAAAGATGAAACATACAAGCTCTTTGGACCATGGGAATCAAATCCTGCAGAAGGAATTATTTCATACATGTCTCCACTGGGAAATGCAATTCTTGACGCAAAAGCCGGTCAGAACCTTACTTTTGTTATCAACGAAAAGAAAAACAGCTACACAGTTAAATCAATTTCCATTGCAAAACTGTAATAAACTGTAATATTGGTTAGCTAAAAAAATAGCCTGTGGACGGGATTTCCGGTCTACAGGCTATTTTTTTTGAGCTGAAGGACAATCATTGATATACAAAAGAATAATTCTGATTGCCGAATTTAAAATTATTTAAAAATCTTTTTTAATGCTTTTACAAGCTGAAGGTTTTCATCGTGGTTTTTAACAGAAATTCTATACCATGTATTATCCATTCCGTAGAAATCACTACAACCCCTAATTACAATTCCTGAAGAAGCCATTGCCTGACATAAAGGAGCTGCGAAGGGATGTGTAGTTTCTTCTTCAGTATTAATTAAAGCTTGTTTTTTAGGACCGTTATGACCGGATTTTTTACTGCTAGGCTGTCCTACGGCTGCAAACTCAGAAGCCTTTTTCTGAAGTTCATCCGTAAGCTTAAAGAGAATATAATTTGCCTCCCCCTCAAGAACTTTAGCACCAGTTTCAGTAAGGGCTTTTGAAAGATATTTTCGTTCTTCATTTACAAGCTTAATAACCTGCTTCTGCCATGAAGCACCATTAAGTTCTGCTTTAATTACTGCAGTTCCTGTTACCTGTGCATCTGTACTGATTGTCCATGGTCTCATAGAATGAACTAGAGGATTATAAACATCAGAACTAAAACACAAGGCATAACCAAGCCGTAAACCGGCCATACCATAAATCTTTGTAAAGGCATTAAGAATTATAAGATGAGGAAAATCTTCTGCCCTGGCAATTAGTTTTCTTACATTTTCTTCTGCTGTTTTACTGAACTGACAGAAACAACTGTCCAGAACAAGTACAGTATTTGATTTTTCACAAAGTTCTGCAATTTTTGCAATTGTTTCAAATGGCATTACATTTCCGGCAGGATTTGATGGACTTGCCATAAACATTAAAGGCACTCCACCTGACAGGATTTTTTCCAACCGTTCAAAATCTTCATCTGTAAACTGAAAGTCATTCTTTTCATCCAGTGTAAGATGAAGTATTTTTTCTTCATCGCATGCCATCAGAAGGGAATTTTCGTAATCCGAAAAAGCAGGTTCTATAATAAGGTTAAAATTGGTTCCTGGAACATTTTTTCCAAATACCATAGAAACGAGCTGTGTAAGGTCAGCAGCACCAGATCCACAAAGAATCGGGCCCTTAAAATTCCAGAACCTTGCGAGTTCTTCTTTTAACTCTGTACAGTTAGGATCAGGATACGATGCAAGAATAGCAGGATCCAGAGAAAGTGCAAGAAGAGCTCTTGATGCAGCTTTGTGAACTCCTAAAGGACTAGTATTTGCTGAAAAGTCGAGATAATCATCCAGTCTTCTGGAATTTGTTCCACCATGAAAAAACATAATATTAATTATAGCAAGTTTACTCAGGAATAAAAAGGTTTAAATTATAAACTGCCTGTCAATTTGATTTTTTAAATGATTTTTGATAAATTATGCTGAAATCAGATGTTACGTTTGGGATGACCGTATTCGGCATCAGCAAGTATATCAATGACACAATTATTTTATTTTAAGTCAGTTTTTCTGACGTTTAGGAGTTCGTATGAATAAGTATGTCAAAAGATATCTTATTGATGCATTGGGCGGAATGGCTCAGGGATTGTTCGCTTCACTTTTAATCGGAACAATCATCAAAACACTTGGTCAGCAGCTTCTGCGCTTAGGCACAAACTGCGTATTTACTTTCCTTGTTGATGCTGGAAACTTCTGTACTGATGCTCACGTTGTAGGTGCAGCAATGGCAGTTGGTATCGGTTTTGCAATGCAGGTACCGGCCCTCGTTTTGTTCAGTCTGGCCGCAGTTGGATCTGCAGCAAACGTAACCGGAAAAGCCGGTGGACCACTGGCAGTTCTCTTTATTGCAATTATCGCAGCAGAACTTGGTAACCTTGTAAGTAAAAAAACAAAGGTTGATATTATCGTAACTCCACTTGTAACAGTTATTTCCGGAGCACTTCTTACTGTCCTTACAGCAAAATGGATTGGGCTTGCAGCTTCTTCATTCGGTAACCTTATTATGTGGGCTACTACTCTCCGTCCGTTTATTATGGGTATGCTGATTTCTGTAATCGTTGGTGTTCTTCTGACACTTCCAGTTTCTTCTGCAGCAATCTGTGCAGCTCTTGGACTTACAGGGCTTGCAGGTGGAGCTGCCGTTGCAGGATGTTCTGCCCAGATGATCGGTTTTGCAATCCTTTCTTTCCGCGAAAATAAATGGTCAGGTCTCCTTTCTCAGGGACTTGGAACTTCAATGCTTCAGATGCCTAACATTGTTAAAAATCCAAAAATCTGGATTCCACCTACTCTGGCTTCTCTTATTACCGGTCCCATTGCAACATGTATTTTTAAAATAGAAATGAATGGTGCTGCAGTAAGCTCTGGTATGGGTACATGTGGTTTTGTAGGTCAGATTGGTGTTATTACCGGCTGGTACAATCAGGCACAGGCAACAGCAGAAGCAATTACAGAAGCCACAGAAGTTGCCGCTGCAGCAGCAGTTCACCCCACAGCATTTGACTGGCTCGGTCTTATCCTTATCTGTTTTATTCTTCCTGGTGTTTTAAGCTGGGCATTTGGTCTTCTCCTTCGCAAAATCGGCTGGATCAAAGAATCTGACCTTGCATTAGGTGAATAAAAATTAATTTTGCTGTAAATTAATTACATGGCCCTCAGAGAAAAAAGTTTAATACAGTTAACAGAAAATATTTCATATCTGCCGCTGCCAACAAATATTGGAGTTATTGCCCGTCCGCAAAAAGACGGTTCAACAAACCTTTACCTGATTGACAGCGGAAATGATGCTGAAATGGCTGAAACTCTTCTTAACTGCCTCAAAAAAACTTTCTCCAGGCCTGTAATTAAAACAGTTATAAACACTCACTCCCATGCAGATCACTGCGGCGGGAACAACTTTCTCCGTAAAAATACCGGCTGTGCTATATGGGCCAGTATAGGAGAAGCTGCCATTATGGAATGCCCCGACATTGAAACAGGTCTCATCTGGGGCGGTACTCCCGTTAAAGAACTCAAAAACAGTTATTTTGTAGCAGAAAGCTGCAAAGTTGATTATGCCTTTAAGAATGACGAATGCTTTGAACTGGAAGGAATTAAAATTCAGTCAATTTCCCTCAATGGACACTATATTGACCAGACAGGTTTTGTAGTAACAGACACCGACGGAAAAAAAGTCTGTTTTGCAGGAGATGCTTTAAGCGGCAGAAATGTAATCAGAAAGTACTGGATTCAATACTTGTTTGATGAAAAACTTACAAAAGATTCACTGACACGTCTTTCTGCCACAGAAGCTGATTTTTTTGTACCAGGTCATGGACAATACGTTGATTCTATCGAAGGTCTGTGCGAGTTGAATCAGCTGGCTCTGCTTGAAACTGAAGACATGATTCTTGATGAACTTAAAACACCAAAAACAGCAGAACAGATTTTAAAGGCAGTTGCTGACAGAAATGGTCTTGTGCTGAAAATCAGTAACTACGTTTTAATTGGCTGCACACTCCGCTCATATTTAAGTTCACTTTGTGACGAAGGAAAAATCACCTACGAACTTAAAGACAATATGATGTACTGGGGTATAAATTCAAATCTAAAATAAAAAAGTCCTTCCGAAGCAAATTTTCTTTACTCCGAAAATGGCTTTTGACTCTGACTAAAATTACTCAGTAACGATTTTTACACCGGCAGAACATCCAAGACGGCTTGCACCTGCATTAACCATGGCCAGAGCTTCTTCATAATTGTGGATTCCACCACTGGCTTTTACACCCATGTCAGGACCAACTGTTTTTCTCATAAGTTCCACTGCATGAACAGTAGCACCGCCTGATCCAAAGCCAGTGGAAGTTTTTACAAAATCTGCACCTGTTTTCTGAGCCAGTTTGCAGCATTCTACGATTTCTTCATCGTTGAGATAACAGGTTTCCAGGATTACTTTAACAACAATTTTTCTATCATCCCCTGTATCAACATCATCAACGGCACATCGTACTGCATTTATTTCTTCGTAAATGTCATCCCATCTTTTATCTTTAACGGCACCAAGATTTACTACCATATCAACTTCTTCAGCACCTTCACTTACGCACATGGCAGCCTGACTTGCTTTGTCATCGATGGAATTGGCTCCCAGTGGAAACCCGATCACTGTACAAACCTTAACACCACTTCCCTGCAATTCTTCTGCAGCCAGTGGAACATATGAAGGATTAACACAGCAGCTGGCAAATCCGTATTTTTTAGCTTCGCTGCAAAGTTTTTTGATATCGGCTTCAGTGGCACAGGCACCAAGCTGTGTATGATCTATGATTTTTGCAATTTCTTTTTTATCCATTAATATTTTCTCCAGAATCAATAAATTAATTATAGCATAAAAATTTTTTTTATCAAAAAGTTAGTCATAGCTAATTATTTCTCAAAAATACTTTTTTTTATTGTTTTAGATTTTTTTGTATGGTAAATTAATTGTATCTTAAGGTTAAAGAGGTACAAAATGGCTTACAAAATTGATCCAAATTCTTGTGTTAACTGTGGTACATGCGAACCAGACTGTCCAGTTGGTGCAATCAGCGAAAATGGTGGACATCGCGAAATCGATGCTTCTAAATGCGTAAGCTGTGGTACATGCGCAAGCGTTTGCCCAGCAACAGCAATTGCTGAAGAATAATTATAAAATCTGCAGGTATTATGGTACTTGCAGATTTTTTTTTGCCCATTTATTATTAATCCATGTTAAAAAAAATAATCACCGGATATGGAGAACTTTTTTCTTCTGTCCTTAAAATAATCCTTCTTTTGGCAGGCTGTACAATTCTTGGAGCAGCATTTGTCGTTCCTTTGTGGAAGTTCGCACTTACCTTTCCTTCAGCCTATTCCGTTTCTGTTCTGTTAGTTTTCTTCGGATTTTTTTTGTACTGGCTTTTTAAATCAGTTCTTAAAGCTGGACTAAGAAAATCATTAATAACACTGTCAAAATTTTTAATTATTGCCGGCGGTGTTTCAGTTTCAATATATCTTGTCTTTATTAACAAAAGATTTTTTACAATTCCATGGATTATTCTTATGATTCTTCTATACGGAATTTGTTCATTTGGAATCAAGGATATTCCTGCGTCTACAAAGCTGTCAGCTCATGAAGAAACTTCTGATATTTAGTTTACTTCAAATCACTATTCTTTTTAATCTTCACTCTCAACCAGATTCCTTAGAACTTAAAACAGTTAAAATTGATACTAAAGGAATTCCTGTCATAAAGTTTTCAGAACCGGGAGATTCCACAGAGGTTAAAAAAGAAAAAAATCTGATTTTCAGTCAATTTAAGGAAGAAGCTGATTACAATACAAAAATTTTTCCTGACATAGAATCATTTGATAAATACGGAAATCTTAAAACTCTTTACATTTCCTTTTATAAGGTAAAAGTCCCGGAAAATATGGATTTTATATGGCTGGCAGCAAGACTTAGTCCAGTTACCAGGGAGACTATAGCAACAATTAACAGAATCACCTCTGCAGACAGCGAAATTATTGGAAAAACACTTCTAGTACCAAGCTTTTCAGGTCTTTTTATACCTGAAGTACCTCAATCATCCTGGGAACAGATGCTCCATAAACATTACTTAACTGAAAACAAACTTTCAAAGGCCATAATTTACGAAATTGACGGTAAGAAATTCTATTTTTTTGAAAGAGAACGTTTTAATTCTACAATCCAGCTATTCTTTCTGGATACTAACATGATTCCACCATTAAAAAGCAGCGTACTTACAAGTGAATTCGGTTACAGGATAAGTCCCATCAGTGGAAAATGGAAATTTCATTCAGGAATCGATCTGGCCTGTCCTGAAGGTTCATCTGTATATGCCTGCAAATCAGGTGAAATAAGCCAGACAGGATTCAATTCAACTTACGGAAATTTTATAATCATCAAGCACTTTAACGGAATGTCCAGCGTATATGCACACCTGTCAAAAATTCAAGTTGAAAAAAAGATGAATGTAAATGCGGGTACCATAATCGGACTTTCAGGAAACACTGGAGCCAGCACGGGTCCTCACCTGCACTTCGAAATACGAAAGAACGGAAATCCTGAAGATCCAGGAAAAATTATTTCGTTTTAAATTTTGAATCTATACCATTTTATAATAATCAGTTATATTAGTGGTATGAGTTTTGACTTTAAAAAAGTAAAATTAGTTTCTTTTCTTTTCTTTTTTTCCTTTTCGGTTCTATGCCAGGGAGAGTCATTTCGTGCTGCCAAAACTCATATCTGCAAAATCCCCCAGGACTACACTCCTCAAAACTTAAAGGCTGGAATTTTTGACGCAGTAGCAATTATTCCTCCAGAAGATAATACCTTTATTTCGGGAATAGAAATTAACATTAAAATTCCAGAATCAGTTGCACTCTGGAGAGATTCAACAGCCTGTTTCTTTTATGACAGGATTACACCATTTCCCGATGATAATAACATTGATTACAGTGGCCGTAAGATTTCTGTTAATCCTATTCCAGGTAAACTCAGCTATACAATTTATGTTCCTTTATCAGCAAAATTTTCTGTTAAAGAGAGTCCTTACGCAAAAATCCTTGAAGCAATTCCGGAAGATTCTGAAAAAGTTGTGTTTTTCAGGTTCCTTCTGGCCATGAAAGGTGCACCAGAAAGCCTTGAACATGCTCAGTTCGATATTTCTGTTAAGCCAGTTTTAACCGAAGAAGGATATTTTTCGTATACTGTAAAACAGCCTGACAACAAAAACGAAAACGTAGCCGTTTACATAGATGACCAGCTTCACACAGGTTCATCCTCAAAGATTCTCTTAAAAACAGGAGAACATCAGATTGCCCTTTCAAGTGAAGCTTACAGAAACGAAGTTCGCACTTTTATTATTCAGCAGGCAGAAACTACATCCCTTTCTGTAGAAATGAGAAAAATCGATCCAACACTGAAAATTGTTGCCCCGGATAATGCAAAAATTCAGCTTGATGGTAATCAGCTTGAGAACCCAAAAGACAGCTTTATTATCTCCCAGGGGGATCACGTCATAAAATTTACCATCGGTGACTATGAGCTTATTAAAACTGTTACTGCTGTAAACGGCAGATCCTACACTGTAAATCTTAACGTAGATGCTTCTATCTCAGAAGACGACTAACACATTTTAAAAATTTGTCAAAAAAATTAAAAATTTGTTAAAGATTTTTCCATATCAGGACGATATATATAATGTCGGGCGTTCAATTATCCCCTCCCACCCATTGAAGCCCGACTGCCTGATGGGCATGGCCGGCGTAAGCCGGTCTTTTTTTTGCATTTTTGAATATATCCATAACATTGACCTGAACCTCTTAATTTCTTATAATATATAAATATGTCTGATTTACAAAAAAAGATCCTGTCACTGGTTTCAGTGATTTTCTCTATACAGATTCTACTTGCATCATCAATTATATTTGGGATTTCCCTTGGTGTTTCCCTTTCAACAACAAAGTACATTGCAGACAATGAAAACTTCATTGAATTCAATACAGCTCTTCCAACTAAGCTTCTTGATATAAATGGTGAACTTATTACAGAACTTGCCTCTGAAGAAAAACGTGAAATAATCAGCATCAAAAATCTTCCTCAGCACATGCTGGATGCTCTTGTCTCTCGCGAAGACGGTATGTTTTACGAACATCATGGTTTCAGTGCAAAGGCCGTCCTTCGTGCCGTACTGGGAAAACTTACAGGCAGATCATTAGGTGGTGGTTCCACTCTAACACAGCAAATTGCCGGCACAATGTATTGTGACCGCTCAGACATGTCCATCAGAAGAAAAATTAAGGAACTTTGGTGGGCCATCCAGATGGAACGCCGCTATTCAAAAAATGAAATTCTTGAACTTTACCTGAACAAAATCTATTTTGGTGGCGGAACATACGGTGTTAATGCCGCATCAAAATATTATTTTGGTCACGATGCAACTCAGATTACCCCTGCAGAATCAGCAATACTTGTAATTCAGCTCTCTAACCCTGCCTTCTATAATCCTTTTGAATACCCAAACAGAGCTATGGTTCGTCAGAAAGACGTTCTCAACAAAATGGTATCTGCCGGGTACATTACAAGAGCAGCCGCTAACGAAAGTTTTGATGAATACTGGGCAAATTTTGACTATACAAGAACAGGAAGTGCTGCAGTATTCAATCACGACGATAAAGCTCCATGGTTCAGCGAATATGTTCGCCGTGAATTGGGCGGGCTGATTTATGGAACAGAAGATATTTATACCAGCGGATTTACTGTAAACACTACATTAAACCTTAAAAATCAGCTTGTGGCTCAGGACGTAATGGACCGCTATATCCGCTATGCCAACAGAACATATCAGAGATCTACAGGTGAACGGTCGACACAGGCTTTAGCCGTTTATACTCCTGTAACTGAACTTCTGGCTTTAACATTCAATTTAAATGGACTGAAGCTTACAGAACAGCGTAATGAATCAATTTCAAAGGCAACATACACAAAGCAGATCAATCCTGTTATTGATATAATGTCTTTAATGTTTGGAATTGATTCCCTTAAACTTGGGGTTGTAAACAAATCTAACGTTCACGCAAAAGATGATGCCAGCAAAACTACCATTGAAGGTACTATGATTGCCATTGAAAATGAGACTGGCTACATTACTTCCCTTGTAGGTGGCAGTAAATTTGACAGCGAAAATCAATTTATTCGAGCCGTGCAAGCTAAAATTCAACCGGGGTCATCGTTTAAGCCTTTGTATTACTCTGCAGCCATCGATTCCCGTGAATTCACTCCAACTACAATCATTTCCGATACTCCAGTAGTATTTCACACTGCAGACGGAAAACCATATATGCCGCAGAACTTCCGTGGAGAATGGAAAGGAGACGTTGAGCTCTGGTATGCACTCGCCCACTCTATGAATGTTCCATCCCTAAAGGTTCTTGATGGAATCGGTTTTGATGCTGCTATCAACAGAGCAATATCACTCCTTGGAATACCAAAAGAAGAAGTTCCTTACCGCGGATTTGTACCTGGATATCCAATCGGACTTGGTGTCTGCTCAGTTCGTCCAATAGAACTTGCAAGAGCTTATTCAATTTTTGCAGGGGGCGGAAAAGAAGTTTCACCAATCGCAATCCGTTCCGTAGAAGATAAAAATGGAAATATAAAAATTAACGCAGAAAAAGATGTACGCACAGCATTACAGTCAAAAGGCTCTTCAGCACAGGTAATTTCACCACAGACAGCCTTTGTTATGACAGAACTCCTAAAGAATACTGTTCGTTCAGGTACACTTGCCGGACCTTCTTCAAACGGAACAAAATTAAAATATACAGATGAAAAAGGACGACAATATCAGATTCCTGCAGCAGGTAAAACTGGTACAACACAAAACTGGGCCGATGCCTGGGCAGCAGGTTTTACACCTTACTACACTGCTATTTTCTGGTTTGGTTTTGATAAACCAGGTCAGTCTCTTGGCCTTCAGCTGACAGGTTCAACACTGGCAGGATATGCCTGGGCCGATTACATGAGAAAAATCCACGATGGCCTTCCTATGAAGGAATTTCCAAAACCTGCCAGTGGTGTAATAGAAGCAACTGTTTGTGCTGCCAGTGGCGGTATTCTTACACCAGAGTGTGGCAATCACAAAGTTACTGCTTGGTATCTTGAAGGAACTCAACCAACAACTATTTGTTCTGTTCATTCAACTTCTAACTCCAGCAGAACAATCGGTATTTATCGTCTAGAAAAAGAATTGTACAAGGCAGGCTTTGCCAGCGAGCTTATTATTCGTGACAAAGAACCTCTCAGATTCGATCTGAACAAAGCCACTGCCGGAAGTGATTACGGTGTATTTGATGCAGGACTCCAATCACCTCAGAATATGGTAGATGAAAACGGTGTTGCACCTGCATATAACTATCTTATGGATTAATTTTTAAAAATAATCAATTGAATAAAAAAACGGGGCTGTCCATAAAGTTTACCGTACGGTGGTTGAGTCTGTTACCCGAAGGGTCACGCAGTAACCACCATATTTACTGAAATGCTCATTTCGACAGACTCAGTCATAAAGCAACACAAATTTTCGGACATCGCCAAAAAAATACCGTGCCAAAACTGACTGGCACGGTATTTTTTTTAAATCTTCAGCAATCTGAAGTAATATCAGAATGCTTATTTAATTTTTAGACCTATTTTACAACAACACGACAGAACTTTTTCTTTCCGGCACGAAGAACAATATCTCCGTCTTTATCAAGATCTGCTGAAGTCACAGTATATTTTACATCTGTTATTACATTACCATTAATTGCTGCACCATTTCCCTGAACAAGTCGTCTGGCGTCTCCATTTGATGCAGTAAGCTTTACATTTGTAAACAGACTAAGAAGTCCGATTCCTGCATCAAGGTCAGCTTTGGAAATTTCAGCAGAAGGCATCTGAGATTTATCCCCTTCACCACTAAATGCAGCTTTTGCTCCGGCAAGTGCTTTATCAGCTTCTTCCTTTCCATGAATAAGGCTGGTAACCTCATAAGCAAGTCGTTCCTTAGCTTCATTAATATTACCGGCACATATTGTAGAAATTTCATCCAGTGGAAGGAATGTAAATAACTTAAAGAATTTTTCTACATCAGGATCTGCAACGTTTCTCCAGTACTGGAAGAAATCATAAACAGAAGTAAGTGATGGATCAAGGAAAATTGCACCTTTTTCTGTTTTTCCCATTTTCTTCCCATCTGAACGGGTAATAAGAGGGAATGTAAGACCATAAGCCTGATGCTGTTCATTAAGTTCAGTTGTACCACCAAGCTTGCGGCGAATCAGGTCAACACCAGCTGTAATGTTTCCCCATTGGTCATCACCACCAATCTGAAGTGCTACGTTATGACGCATATGAAGCTGATAAAAGTCATATGCCTGAAGAAGCTGATAATTGAATTCAATAAATGAAAGACCTCTTTCAAGACGCTGTTTATAAGCTTCAAATGTAAGCATTCTGTTTACAGAAAAACATGAACCAATATCACGAAGGAAGTCAATGTAGTTCATATCAGCAAGCCAGTTTTTATTGTTGTCAGAAAAAGCAGTTTTATCATCAAAACCGATAAATTTATCAAGCTGTTTTTTAATATTTTCTGCATTTTCATCAATCTGCTCATAAGAAATCATCTTACGCATTTCAGTTTTACCAGAAGGATCTCCAATACGGGCTGTTCCTCCACCAATAAGTGCAATACCAATATGGCCAGCCTCCCGAAGATGACGAAGAGCAAAGAATGGAACCATGTGTCCAATATGAAGAGACGGACCTGTTGGATCACATCCAACGTAAAATGTAACAGGTCCTTTATCCATTAAATCTGAAAGCCCCTGTTCATCTGTACACTGTGCAAAAAAACCTCTGGCTTTTAATGTTTCTAAAGCTTTATTCATTATTTTTATCCTCTAATATTTAATTTCTTAAAAAAATATGTTCCTTTCAGGAACTATGATG
This sequence comes from Treponema sp., assembly GCA_045627285.1. GTDB lineage: Bacteria > Spirochaetota > Spirochaetia > Treponematales > Treponemataceae > Treponema_D. Next base: position 32,882 of record JAZQNJ010000006.1, read on the forward strand.
ATACTAAACAGATATAATCTGAACCTTATTTTACTGAAAATTAGTTTAAATTTAAACTGTTATGGAAAACTATTTTAATTATGTGATAAAATCCCTTATGCTATCATACATACACGCTTATCACGCCGGAAATCACGGAGATATATTAAAGCATATTACATTCTCCCTGACTCTAGAACATCTCCTTAAAAAAGACAAACCTTTTACAGTAATAGATACTCATGCTGCTTCCGGGTTATATACAATCAACGATGAACGACTCCTCAAAACAGGTGAAGCAGAACAGGGAATAATAAAATTTATTAATAATTCAACTTCCTTACTCAAAGACTTAAAGTATTATTCCATAACTAAACTTTACCTTAGCAATGGTTTTTATCCAGGATCGCCGGAAATTGCCAGAATATTCATGAGAAAAGATGATCAACTCATTCTGAATGAACTTCATCCGCAGGTAATTAAAGAATTAAAGGAAAATGTTAAAAAAAATGTCCTTACCGATAAAAAAGAACTTCCACAAACTTATGTACATAACAGAAATGCGGAAGAATTTTTAACTGCAACTGTTCCTCCAAAAATTAAACGAGGTTGCGTGATAATTGATCCAAGCTATGAAGATAGTGATGATTTTTTCAAAACCAGTGACATGACTTCTCTTGCATTAAAAAAATGGAGTAACGGTACATTCCTAATCTGGTATCCCCTTCTTGAACACAGAGCTTCAGAAATCCAACGAATGAAAGAAGTTGTTGAGAATACTGCAGAAAGGTTGATTCCTGGAGCTGACGAAAAAACAAAATTCTATGAGCTTAAAATAAAAGACCCGGCAGAAATGACAGGTCTTGCAAATATGTATGGTTCAGGAATGATTATTGTAAACCCGCCATATGGACTTGACGAAAAAATGAAGGAAATCATCCCTAAGCTTGAAAAAGTGCTTAGATAGTTACCTGAACCACCAGCGGGCACCTGTGGAAAAAGGAATGTTGCATGGCCTTACCATTGGTTCCCAGCTATCAATGTACTGAATTCCAAAATATGGATTCCAGCACACCTGCCAGTATAATTCAAGATTTCTTGAATCCAGAAGAAACCAGTCTACGCCCCCACCAAGCCGTGCTCCTGTTCCAATATTAAAATCATCAAAACCTGAGTGACCACTTATTCCCCAGAAGAAATAATAATCAAGCCTATCATTAAGCCTTTCATTTACAAACCAGTTGTCAGCTGTAGCGGTTATGTTAAGGTCGAATGGCCAGGTATATAAAGAAAAACACCATGGACTTTCATCTGACCTGTATGTGGCAGAAGTAAATGAATGGTGATATGTATCAAAAATCAGATTTTCTTCAAAACCAATTTCAGCACCAGCACCATAATCTGCAAATACTGCACTGCCTGAAAAAACAAGCAGTGCAGAAATTATAAAAGCTTTAATTTTATTCATGAAAAAATTATATCAACTTTATTGTTTAAATAATACAGTTCCATTTTCCACGAAGGCTTTAATTGGCTTTTCTTCTGCAAAAACACCTTTTAGGATTTCCTTTGCAAGAGGATTTTCCACGTATGTCTGTAAGGCTCTTTTTACAGGTCGGGCTCCAAAATTAGGGTCATATCCTGTTTGAGAAAGAAAATCTGTTACAGATTCATCGTAGTGAAAATCAATTTTTTTACCTTCAAGCCGGGATTTTAGTTTTTCCAGCTGATTAACTACAATTCCCGAAATAACATTTTTGCTTAACTTATCGAACATAACAATTTCATCGATTCTATTTAAGAATTCAGGACGGAATGTGGACTTAAGCAGACTGTGGATTTTAGAACGAAGGATTTCTTCTGATTCATTGTTTTCTGCAGCATCAAGTATGAGGTCACTTCCAAGATTACTTGTCATTATGATGATGGTGTTTTTAAAATCTACAACCCTTCCCTGTCCGTCAGTAAGACGGCCATCATCAAGAACCTGTAGTAAAACATTAAACACGTCAGGATGTGCTTTTTCAACTTCATCAAAAAGAATAACACTGTAGGGACGACGTCTGACTGCTTCTGTTAGCTGCCCTCCCTCGTCATATCCAACATATCCCGGAGGTGCACCAATAAGTCTTGTTACACTGAATTTTTCCATGTATTCAGACATATCAATTCTTGTGAGAGCCTTTTCATCGTTAAAAAGAAAATCAGCCAGAGTTTTAGCTAGTTCAGTCTTACCAACACCTGTAGGGCCTATGAACATAAAGCTGCCTAAAGGTCTGTTTGGATCATTAAGTCCAGCTTTATTTCTTCTGATTGCATCACTAACAACGGTAACAGCTTTTTCCTGTCCGATTACACGGCGATGAAGCACATCTTCCAGCAAAACATATTTCTGTTTTTCACTTGTCATCATCTTGCTTACAGGAATTCCAGTCCATGTACTTACAACACGAGCAATATCTTCTTCTGTAACTTCCTGGCGTAAAAGAGTTTCTCCCAATCCTTTTTCTTCACTTCGTTTTCTTTCTTCATCAGCCTTCTGACTTTCTTCCAGCCGTTTTTCAAGATCCGGAATAATTGAATACTTATATTCAGCAGCTTTATTCAGATTCTGCTCTCTTGTGTATTTTTCCTGTTCAAAGCGTGCTGTTTCAAGTTTTTCTTTTAGCTGACGGGAAAGATCTATATTCTTTTTTTCATTTTCCCATTCAAGCTTCATGGCATCCCGGGCTGAAGTTACTTCCGCCAGTTCTTTTTCAAGATTCGCTAAACGTTCCAGACTGGCTTTATCATCTTCTTTAGAAAGGGATTGCTTTTCTATCTGCAACTGAAGGATTTTTCTTTCAAGCTGATCAAGAGCCTCCGGTTCGCTTTCAATTTCCATTTTAAGGCGGCTGGCAGCTTCATCTACAAGGTCGATAGCTTTATCCGGAAGAAAGCGGCTTGTAATGTATCTGTTACTAAGTTCTGCAGCTGCAACAAGGGCTTCATCATTAATTTTAACACCGTGATGAATTTCGTATTTGTCTCGTAATCCACGGAGAATAGCGATTGTAGCTTCTACATCAGGTTCCCCACAGTAAACCTGCTGGAATCGTCTTTCAAGTGCAGAATCTTTTTCAATATATTTTCTATATTCATTTAATGTTGTCGCACCAATAGCTTTAAGTTCGCCACGGGCCAGAGCCGGCTTTAAAAGATTTGAAGCATCCATGCTGCCTTCCGAAGCACCAGCCCCAACAATGGTATGAAGCTCATCAATAAAAAGAATGATTTGACCTTCGCTTTTAGTAACTTCTTCAATAACAGCTTTTAGTCTTTCTTCAAACTCCCCTCTGAATTTTGCACCTGCCACCAGACTACCCATATCAAGAGAAAGAAGACGTTTATTCTTAAGGCTGGCCGGTACATCGCCTGCTGCAATACGACGGGCTAAACCTTCAACAATTGCAGTTTTTCCAACTCCTGGTTCTCCAATAAGAACAGGATTATTTTTAGTACGACGAACAAGAACCTGCATCACACGTCTGATTTCTTCATCACGACCAATTACAGGATCAATTTTATCCTGTCTTGCTCTTGCAGTTAAATCTGTACAATATTTTTGAAGTGCCTGCATTTTGCTTTCCGGTTCCTGACTGTCAACTGTCTGATTTCCCCTTACAATTTTCAGACTCTCAATAACAGACTGTTTTGTTACTCCGTACTTTCGAAGAAGTTCTCCGTTTCTGTCATCACTCTGACAAGCAGCTAAAAGAATATGTTCTGTTGAAAGAAATTTATCTTTTAACCCGGTCATTTCTTTTTCGGATTTTGCAATTACTTTCTGTGCAGCAGAGGAAAGCCCAACCTGCACATTTCCAGACACTTTAGGATTTGAACTTACAAAAGAATGTAATTCTGATAAAAGATTCTGGATATTAACACCAATTCTTTCCAGAACTGGCTTTACAAGGCCATCCTTCTGCTCTATAAGGGCAATTAAAAAATGTTCAAGACCAATTTCAGAATTATCATTCTGATTAGCGAGTGAACTGGCATCGTTAAATGCTTCCTGTGTTTTAAATGTAAACTGATCGAAATTCATTTTTGCCTCCATTTTGTATATTTGTAAAATAATAATAAATTTTCAGAAAGGCAAATTTTTATAAAAAAAAAGCACCTGCTGATGCAGATGCTTAAAAGCTATTCTTCAATTTCGTCAATTGTTCCGTATTCGCAAAGACCATCAGAAGATGTTGCCTGTTCAACAAGGATCAGATCCTTGTCAACCTTTTTGTAAATTCTGATTTCTCCAAACCCGGAACCTCCACTCAAAATTTTTAGAAGTTTTTTTCCGCCCTCAGGAGTTTCATAGTCTTTTACAAACATTTCTTCTGTCTTACAATAAAATTCTATATCAATAACATATTTCTTTTTTGTAACGCTTATTGCCCAGTGAAGTTTTTCACCATCGGCATCTGCAGGCATCTGTGAACAGTTATGAATTTCAGAGTATTTATTAAAGAAACTGTTTCCAGATAATGCAAAAGTTTCCCCTTCATTACAAAGGTAAATACTGAGTTTTCCATCATATTCACCTTCTATGCTGATACAGGATTTTAAAAGAGGTTTTCCTGATATTATGCTGGATAGATTTGATGAAGAAACATGAAAAAATCGTTCAGGAAGTTGAGATCCCCAGGATTTTTCGATATAACCTGATGAGCTTCTTGGAACAACCGAAAATTCCTGGCCATCCAGATGAATTAATCCTGCAAAAACAGTTTTTGCTCCTCCTGGAATCCAGATGTTGTTTTTTGCATTGGTTAAGCTGGAACAGTTTGTCAATTTTTCAAATCTCAGGTCCCATGAAATAGAACCAGCAGAACAAAGCAATTCAGGTTTATCCCTTAAATCCTGTTGAGAAACAGTAATATTGCCACTGAGATTATCAATTCCGAATATGATTTCCGAAACATTGAATGCTCCTGTGGATTTGTTAAAAGTGAGAGCAGAAGATGGTTCAAATCTGTTAAGCTGTTTTCCATCTTTTCCGTATACGCCGGCTTTTACCATAACATAAGATGGCTGAACTTTTTGTTCCTGAGATACAGTTTGAGCAGATAATGTACCGGCAAGTGCATATTGCAGATCATTTGCCGAAATTTTTGGTCTTGATTTGGAAGCAATTACAGGTTCTTTTGGTGAAAGCTGTGGGTTTACATAGTACATCTCAATAAAAAATGTCCTCTGTTCCCCTGTAAGTTTATTGACACCGGCAAAGAAATATCGCCATCTCTCGTAACCGTTACGGCGAAGTTTACCTTTTAAGATGTGACTTTCAAAATGACTGAGTTTTTTTGAACTCATTTCTTACCCACCTTGCAACAAAAAATATGTTAACATTTAAGTTATCGGCAGATAAGGAGAACCAATTAACTATTATTTGAACATCTTGTCCAAAGTTTTATCAAAGTCATCTTTTTCTTGAGGAAAGTTATCATCCAGATATTCAAAGCATTCAACGGCTGCTTTCTGAACATGTTCATACCAGATGCGGTAAAGCTCAGGTTCAAAATTTTCGCTAGGATAAGGAGCCCCTTGAATATCAGAAACAAGCTGTCTCATCATTTTTATACATACATCGTACTTTTTATTATTCATTCAAGGCCCCCTGATTACATAACTTATTATAAAGGTAATATTATTCTTTTACCACTTACTGAATTATCACTTCCACAGATTATAACACGATATTTTGTGCCGCTGGAGAATTTAGAGAGATTTGTAAAACACTGCTTTAATTCTTCTCCCGTTGTATTAAGAATTCCAAGAACTTTATTCTCACGCTCTTTATCAGAAATTCCATATAAAAGCCTTATTAAATCAGAAGATCCTTTTCCTCTGGGCGTTTTTGGCTGAACAAAATCAGAGAAAGTGCCCATAATTGCTTTTTCTACTTCAGATTCGCTAAAAGTCATTTCACTTGCATCTTTGAGACATTCTTCAAATACCTGACAGGACTTTTCCGGAAAAGGATCCCTGTAAGAAGCAAAAATAATTTTTCCAGAAAGGGTTTCTGTATAGCACTGGGCACCGTAAGCTCCACCGATTGTTCTGATCTTTTCCCAAAGAAGAATGTTTGAAAGCCAGTGAGTAGCTACTTCCTCTACGCTGTTCATTTTTTCTCCATAAGGAGTTCCTTTTATAGTTTCAGATGCAAAACCCACTGAAGATGGAACAACAAATATTTCTGTTTCGCCTTCACTAACAGAACCTTCAATGTCTGAAAGCTTAATGTATTCTTCAAACGGAGCAAAAACAGGTTTGGTCAGAGGTATTAAATTAAGATTCTCAGCAAACTTTTTTAATTCCAGACGGGAGGAAACGACTGTTTCTTTTTCTGCCACGATGCTAATAAAACACCCGCTGTTTCTTAATTTTGTATGAATACTCCTGAAAACTCCCTGTGCTTTTTCCATTGGTTCGTTAATGATTCTGTTCAACACATAGAGAAGAGATAAGCCATTCGAAAGTTCATCAATGCAAGCAGTACGTGTAGTTTTTCTCTGTGCTCGTAAAGCTGCATATCCGCTTCCATGAGGTACAACACTGGACTCCATATCATTTCTGAATTCCACACAAATATCTGAAATTCTTTTTAAATCAGAAAAATCAACTTTGCTGATACAGTCTTCAAGAAGCTTTAATCCCTGAGGTAGTTTTTCATCGATTGTACGAAGCCTAAAAACAACCCAGTTTCTTCCATACCAGAGATGATCTTTTCCGTATTCAACTGCTTCAGGAGATGTATTGGATTCAGATGTTAATACAGCTGCGTTAATTCCTCCTGTAACAAGTGCTGTCTGTCTGGCAGCTTCAGACCAGTTCAGGTTGCCCCAGCCGCATTCAGTAACAGTTTCTGCAAATAAAGAAAGATACGGAAGCTCTTCAGTACTTAAAACATCAACAGGAAATCCTACAGTAACATAAGACATACCATTTGTTGGAAGTGAATTTGTAAACAGATCGATTGAGCTTCCATCTTTAAGCTGCAGTTTTTCTGTAGCAATAGAATTCTGCTCAGTAATCATTTTTCCTTTTTCTATAAAATCAGCAGGGTGAAGATGAGGCAAGCATGAAACATCATCTTTAGAACTCTGATACAGATGAAGTTTTTCGTTTTCTTCCAGGATTTTCTCTTTAGAATATTTATTAAGATAATCCTTTAAGTAATCAGCTTCAGCTTTTTCCCGGGCTTTTGTATATTTTGATGTTGGTGAAATTTCTGTAACAACATATTTATTGTTATCAAGAAGAAATTTTTTAATAAGAGATGTTAAATAATCATGATTTTCATTGATTCTCTGCTTTAAGATTTCCACAGACTTTCGCAAAGCAAAACTTGATTCAATGTCCCGTCCAAATGCCCAGGCGTTAAGGGGCTGATTCATCATTCCAAAAGCGTAAGGGCCTCTAGCTCGTTTTATTTCACGATGCATTAATTCCAGTGTCATAAGATTTGAATCAATATCTTCTTTCGAAATGCCGTTTTTAACTACTTCTGATAAAGTATCAAAAATAAGCTTTGTAACTTTATCAGTATCACCCTTCTTTACACCTCTGAGTCCAAAAGTAATTAAAGTATTATTTACAAGAGAAAAACCAGTTTCAGGTGCCGTATCCTCTCCAAGATCAGATTCCTGGAGTGCTTTTTCCAGAGGCGAACCGTCATGACGAATCAAAAGTCCCACAATAAATTTCTTCTCAAGGGCTTCCATATCATTTTGAGAAATGCCTAAATCCCATGTTACAAGTACAGTATTTCCCTTTTCTTTAGATTCCCCGGAAGGACCTGTTGCTTTTAAGAAAAAAGGCTCTTTTACAGGTTTAGATTTTGTATATTCTAGAAATTCCTTCAATATTTCTTTTTTATTTGATTCATGATTTTTTGAATCAGGATATTTAGCTTCGAGTCGGGACATAAAGTTTTCTGTTAAAAAATCAATATGCTCTTCAGTTGGAATGTTTCCATAAATATAACAGATACAGTTATCCGGCCGGTACCATTTTTTGTGAAATTGAAGAAATCCTTCATAAGTAAGATTAATGATTTCTACGGGATCGCCACCAGAATCTTTTTCGTAAATAGTTCCTTTCATTAAAGCTGCTACCGGAACATCATTTGCTACCGATTCAAAAGAGGCATAATTACCTTTCATTTCATTATAAACAACACCTTGTACAGATGGCTTACCTTCACTGTCGATTTCTACACGATGAGCTTCCTGCATAAAAATTTCTTTTGAAATACGTGGAAAAAATACAGCATCAGCGTAAACATTCATTAAATTAAAAAAATCGGCTTTAACAATCGAACAGGCAGGATATACAGTTTTTTCTTTATACGTTCCAGCATTGAGATATGTATTGACGCTTTGGTTTGAAAGCTGTGTAAATGGATCTTTAAGAGGATATTTTTCAGAACCGCAAAGAACAGAATGTTCCATAATATGAGCAGCACCGTTTCCTGTCATATTAGGAGTTCTGAAAGCAAAGGCAAAACCATTTTCATTGTCATCACAAAAAAGGTGAAGAAGTTCAAGTCCAGTTTTTTTATGAACAAGATGAAAAGCCTGGCAGTGATAATCCTTTATTTCAAAAACCTTAATAACTTCAAAATCTTTATACACACTTCCTTTCTGAAGCTTTTCAGACATATATTTCTCCATCATCCCGCTGAATAATCAATTTTCCATCTTCCCAATCTCTGCGCAACATTGAAAAGAACTGGTTAGTTATCTGTTCAATTTTTACAGGTTCCAGCATTTTCTGTTCCTGTATAAATAATAGAACACTTTTTCGCTTGTCGTCGGAAACATTTCCAAGAATTTTATTTTTTACGTTATCACTTTTTTTCTGGATGAGATAAGCGATATCGATGTCACTCATTTTTAAGAGTTTGTCCTGGAGATACCGGTCATTTGCATAGGTAATATCTTCCATGGTAAACAACCTGTCGCGAATTTCATTACCAAGTTCTGGATTTGATTCCGCCAGCTGATTGATGATTTTCTCTTCATTTCCAGAATCCATACGCTTAAGAATCTGAGCAAGAATATTTTTACCGTCAATAGAATTAGACTTTTCTGTTACCAGTGTATTAACTTTTTTCTGCATTGCTTCATCAACTTTAGCAACTATTTCTGGACTCATTTCTTTAAGTTTTGCCAGCCGGAGAATTACTTCTTTTTTTTCAATTTCAGGTAACTGTTGAATAAATCCTGCAGCCTTTTTAGGTGCCAGATGTGAACAAACAAGAGCTCTGACAGCAGCAGACTCATCCTTCAATAAAGCAGAAATTTTTTCAACATCAGCTTCTGCGAGATAATCAAAGGGTTTTCCATTTTTAAAAGGAACTGCTTTATCCATAAGCAATTCAGCTTTTTCTGTGCCAAATGCCTTTTCAAGAATATTTCGGGCAGTATCTACACCACCGTCTTCCCTTGCTCTTTTTATTAACCCTTCAAATTCTTTTAATATTTCTTCAGCTTCTTCTTTTTCTACAGTTCGAATGCTGGCAAGTTCAGGAACAATTTTTTCAGTCTGCTCAGGAGTTAAATGAGGAAGAATTCTGGCAGCTTCGTCAGTTCCAATCAAAACAAGAAACTTTGCAACTCGCCGGTAAACGTTTTCTCGTCCATCAACATCTCTTGGAAGTGCTGGAACTTTTAAAAGACCACCCTCCCTTAATGCAACTTCAGCAGGAGTTTCTGTAGATCTAGCTTCAGGCGAGTGTCTTTGAGGAATATCACTATTAGCTAATGAATTTTCATAAGATGGCTCTGTTGTTTTTATAAAAGTCTGAGGCTTAAATACGGTAATTTTTCTTTCTGATAATTCGTCGGATGATGAAGTCTTCTTGTACGCATTGGCACTAAAATCGGAAAGCTTCATCTACTTTTTCTTTCCTAAATAAGCTTCACGGACAGTTTCATTTTGAAGAAGTTCTGCACCACTTCCCTTTAAAACGATGGATCCTGTTTCAAGAACGTAGGCAATGTCAGCAATTTTCAATGCCATATTAGCATTCTGTTCAATGAGAAGAACAGTTACACCCTTAGAGTTAATTTCACGAATAATGTCAAAAATCTGTTGTACAATAAGAGGTGCCAGCCCAAGAGAAGGTTCATCCAGCATGAGAATTTTTGGACGGGACATGAGAGCTCTCGCTACGGCAAGCATTTGCTGTTCACCGCCGGAAAGTGTTCCTGCGTACTGCCAGCTTCTTTCTTTTAAGCGTGGGAAAAGTGAATAAACCCAGTTAATATCTCTTTCTATAGTTTCTTTATCGTTTCTGAGATAAGCACCAATTTTAATATTTTCCTCAACTGTCAGATCAGCAAAAACATGACGTCCTTCTGGAGAAAGAGCAATTCCTTTTCCAACAATTTTATTAATCGGAAGCCCAATAATTTCTTCATTATCAAGTTTTATAGATCCTGATTCAGCTTTTACAAGTCCGCTGATTGTACGGAGCATTGTTGACTTTCCAGCACCGTTTGCCCCAATAAGAGTAACTATTTTTCCATCAGGAACTTCAATATCAATACCACGGAGAGCTTTAATGCCGCCGTATGAAACATGTAAATCTTTAATACTAAGCATTTTATTCCTCCGCTTCACCAAGATATGCACTGATTACTTCCGGATTGTTCTGAATCTCTTCAGGGGTACCACTGGCAATAAGTGCACCAAAGTTTAAAACATAGATTCTGTCAGAAATATCCATTACCAGATCCATGTGATGTTCAATCATAAATACAGTTAGATGAAACTCATCACGAATTTGACGTATAAAATCGGTAAGTTCTGCTGTTTCCTGGGGATTCATACCTGCAGCAGGTTCATCAAGAAGAAGAAGGCTTGGTTTTGTAGCAAGGGCTCGTGCAATTTCCAGACGACGCTGGAGACCATAAGGAAGACTTGTACAAAGTTCATCCTTAACTTCATAAAGACCGAGAATCTTTAAAAGCCGTTCTGTTTCTTTACGCTGAGCTCTTTCTTCTTTAGCATTTAAGTGCAACATTGCCGAAAAAAAGTTTGATGAACGGCGAAGGTGCATTGCAATAAGAACATTTGTAAATACTGACTGGCTCTTCCATAGACGAATATTCTGGAATGTTCTTGCAATACCAAGTTTAGTAATCTTATCCGGAGTAGGTTCCAGATGTCCTTTAAACTGTCCCAGTTGGCCGCCAGCATAAAGCTTCTTCATTTTTCCCCTGGGATGATTTTCAACAATTTTTTGTCCATTAAAATGAACTGCCCCGTTTGTAGGAGCATAAACACCTGTTACAACATTAAAAGCTGTAGTTTTTCCTGCACCATTTGGTCCAATTAATGAAACAATTTCTCCTTTATTAACTTCAAGGCTAAGGGAATTCACTGCTACAACGCCGCCGAATTGCATTGTAACGGAATCCATTTTCAATACATTTTCAGCCATTATTCATTCCCCTTTGTAATTTGTTTATTGCTTTTTTTAAGGTTGTTAAAGAAATTAATTATTCCCTGTATACTGAATTCTTTGTCACCCATAATTCCCTTCTGATAGAAAAGAACAATAAGCATAATTGCTACAGAGAATACAACTTTTCTGAATCCAGGACGTAGCAATGGTACTGTAAATGTGCCGACTTCAATTGTTCGGTCCAGAAAACGAAGCCACCATTCAGAGCATGCAATAAACAGGAAGGAAGAGATACAACTGCCAGTAACAGATCCCATACCACCAATAACAACTATAAGAAGAATTTCGTATGTAAGTGCCGATTTAAACTGACTGGCCTGAATTGTAGTCTGGAACATGGCCAGTAATGCACCGGAAATACCGGCAAAAAATGAACTTATTACAAAAGAAAGCTGTTTGTGTTTTGCCAGATTAATACCCATGGCTTCTGCCGCAACTTCATCATCACGGATGGCAATAAAAGCTCGTCCATATGTGGAGTTGATAATGAGTACAATTAAGGCAATACAGATTCCTGAAACTGCAAAATAGAAAAGACAACTGTTATAAACAGGAAACTTTCTTAAGAGATTGGATCCGTTTGTAAGGCCACCTATTTTATCCCACTGGAAAATTGCACGTATGATTTCTGCAAAACCTAGAGTTGCAATTGCAAGATAATCAGACTTTAACTTAAGAACCGGAAGCCCAATAAGATAAGCAAAAAGAGCTGCCACAAGTCCTGCCAGAATAAATGCTGCAAATACAGGGATTGTAAACTGAACAAGTCCGCCATCGTAATACTGGTAAACCTGGGCTCGTGCTTCCACTGGGATTGTAAAAATACCGTAAGTATAAGCCCCAAGCAGCATAAAACCGGCCTGTCCAAGAGAGAAAAGTCCTGTAAAACCATTAAGAAGGTTCATACTGACAGCAACCAGTGAATAGATTGCACCTTTTTTAAGAACAGTAAATAAAATCGAGGTTTTTGGAAGCACATTCTCAAGGATTGAAACAAGTACAAATAATCCTGTAATAAGAAGTGCACTAATAAATAAATTCCAATTTTTAACAGATTCAGATTTAATCATTTTGTTTTCCATAAAGAACCACCTTAAACCTTATCTGTTTGTTTTTCGCCAAATATACCTGTTGGCATAAACATAAGAACGATAATAAGAAGTACAAAGGTAAATGCGTCACTGAATGTAGTCCAGCCAATACCTTTGATGATATTTTCACAAATACCAATAATAAAAGCCCCTATAACAGCTCCTGGAATGGAACCAATACCACCAAATACAGCTGCAACGAAAGCTTTGAGGCCCGGCATACCGCCAACTGTTGGTGTAACACCAGGATAATTAGAGAAGAAAAGAATTGAGCCAATAGCTGCAAGGAATGACCCGATAATAAATGTAGAACTGATTACAGCATCAATACGGATTCCCATAAGCTGAGCTGTTTCAAAATCTTTTGATACGGCACGCATGGCCATACCAATTTTTGTATGCTTGATCAAAAGAACAAGTGCGACGACAAGAAATATAGTTAAAAAAGGCGTAATCACTGTAACTCTTTTTGTTACAGCACCCATAATTGTAATGGAGTCACTAATCCATGGAATCGTAGGATATTTTTTAAGAAGTCCGCCTGTAATATACAAAGCAATATTTTGTAAAAGGTATGACATACCAATCGCAGAAATCATTATTGACATGCGTGGTGCTGTACGGAGAGGCTTGTATGCTACCCTTTCAATGCAAAATCCAAGAAGAATTGTAAGAATAATAGTTAAAGGAATGGAAATCCACAGAGGCATAATTGTGTAGCAGTAAATCATAATGAGCCCTGCTGCCATAAAAACATCACCGTGAGCAAAATTTATAAGTCTAAGAATTCCGTAAACCATTGTATAGCCGATAGCAATAAGGGCGTACTGTCCGCCTGTGCTGATACCTGCCAGTAAATACGGAAGGTTACCTGTTAAAAAATCCATCATAAATCCTTTTTTAAACAACGAAATCAAAGACCTTATTAAGATAGACCTTTGATTTCGCTTATATATTTTTAATTAATAATTACTGTACTTTCTGCTGAGCAACGAATGTCCACTTACCTGTTTCAGTATTTACCTGTTTAATGTAAGCAACATCACGAACTGCATCACCAGTTTCATCAAATGCAATAGCTCCAGAAACACCTTTGTAAGTAGTTTTTGGAAGAGCTGCCATAACATCAGCACCTTTTACAGAACCAGCAACTTTGAGAGCTTCAAGAGCTGTATAGTATGCATCAAATCCCATTGCAGAAACAGCAGCGATTTCATCATCACCACCGTTATTTGTTTTAGCTGTTGAGTTTGTGTTAAGGTAATTACGGAAACCATCAACGAAGTCTACAACCTGAGGATCATCTGAACCTTCTACGAAGAATGTTGTAACGTAGATGCCGAGGTTTGTTCCTTTAGCAGATGCAAGGATAACATTTGAATCCCATGTATCAGAAGCTAAGAGAGGAATTGAAAGATTCTGAGTATTTGCCTGTTCAATAATAAGAGCAGCAGCTTCAATTGAAGTTGGAGCGAAGAATACATCTGCACCACAGCTTTTTGCTTTAGCTACGTAAGCAGTAAAGTCGCTTGTACCATCTGGGAACTGTTCAAATACAACTTCGATTCCCAGTTTTTTAGCAGCTTCAATAAAATAGTTACAGAGACCTACAGAATAGTCATCACCAAGTTTTGCAAGAGCATAAGCTTTTTTTGCACCAAACTTGTCTTTTGCAAGATTTGCATGAACTGAACCCTGGAATGGATCAAGGAAGCAGATGCGGAAATAGTGATTATTACCAGCTGTAACCTGAGGGTTTGTACAAGTAACACCAATTGCAGGAACACTTGCAGCTGCAAAAGTATCAGAAGCAGCAATAGAAACACCAGAACCATAAGAACCAAGAACTACAGATACACCTTTTGAAATAAGTTCAGATGCAGCAGTTACAGCTTTGTCATTTGATGATTCATTGTCAACGATTTCAAGCTTTACTTTGTATTCTGTATCACCGATTTTTACAGTTGGTGTAATTGAATTAGCGTACTGAACACCGAGAGTTTCCTGTTTACCACCAGCACCATTGTCACCGGAAGCAGGTTCGTAAACACCAATTTTAACTGTAGGAGTTGAATCACCACAGCTAACCAGAAGTGCGGCTGTCATAATTGCAGCAGCAGCAGCAGTAAGTAACTTTTTCATAACTTTACCTCTTATTTCTTTAAAAAAGAACAATATATTATACTACTCTTTTTTATTCCTTTCAAATTAAAAAAGAGGTCCACAGAAACCTGCAGACCTCTTTGCCTTCTTACTCTACTTTACAGTAATTTCAGAAATTATTCTATAGATTAATGAAGGTTACTACCGTAAGCCACCGTAAATCGAAGCGATCAAGTTTGCAATAGCAAACTTGTTAAGCAACATACGGTGGATTACTACCGTAATCCACCGTATGTTGCGATGAACACCCCGGCAGCAATAGCAGTACCAATAACACCGGATACATTTGGTCCCATGGCATTCATAAGAATGAAGTTCGATGGATCTTCACTCTGAGCAACCTTATGTGCAACACGGGCAGCCATTGGAACAGCTGAAACACCTGCAGAACCAATAAGTGGATTAAGTTTCTTATCTTTTGGCATGAAGATGTTCATAATGTGTGCCATTACAATACCACCTGCAGTAGCAACACCAAATGCTATAAGACCAAGAACAATAATACCAACTGATTCTGGCTTAATAATCTTTTCCGGTGTCATCTGTGAACCAACACCAAGGGAAAGAAGAATAGAAACGATGTTCATAAGTTCGTTTTCCATTGTCTTAGAAATACGAGCTGCTGCACCAGATTCTTTTACGAAGTTACCAAATGCCAGCATACCGATAAGTGGAGCTGCTGGTGGAAGAAGAAGAATTGTCAAAAGAAGAAGCATCATTGGGAAGAGGATTTTTTCTACTTTTGGAACAACACGTGGGTTTGGCATATGAATCATACGCTGTTTTTTGGTTGTAAGGAGCTTCATAATTGGTGGCTGGATCATTGGAACTAGAGCCATGTAAGAGTAAGCAGCTACAGCAATTACAGCCATAAGTTCTGGAGCAAGTTTACCAGAAACATAGATAGATGTCGGACCGTCACCTCCACCGTTGATAGCGATAGCACAAGCCTGCATGATGTTGTAGTTAAGAACGAAGATATTCTTAACAGCAACACCAAAGAGTGTAAAGAATACACCAAACTGAGCAGCACCACCAAGGAGAGCTGTTTTTGGATTAGCAATAAGAGGACCAAAGTCTGTCATGGCACCAATACCCATAAAGATGAGCATCGGGAAAAATTCGTTTCCTACACCTGCTTTGTAAATGATTGCAAGCATACCGTCAGGAAGGTTACCCATACCGGCACCTACGGCGTTTACGAGAATTGTACCAAATCCGATTGGAATAAGAAGAAGTGGTTCAAAACCGCGGCCTGCACCAAGGTAAACGATAAGGAAACCTACAGCCATCATAAGAAGTGACTGCCATCCTGGAGCTGTACCCCAGTCTTTTACATGATTTGCAGCATCTTCAACGATTTCAGCCAAAGTTTCGTCATTTGCGTTTTCATCCTGAAGTGCAAGACGAAGTTTATCAATATTTGATTTTGGTTCAGTATTTGGCTTTTCGAGCATTGACTGAGCCTTCATCATTTTAGCAATATATTCTTCCTGTGAAGTTGGCTGCTTTGAAAAATTTACATCATCAGCATCAGTCTTAGCTTCAGAACCTTTTTCAGAGATTACCTTAGCAATACCTGTAGAGTTCCAGATACCCATAAGGAAGCGTTTTGCATCAATATTGTAATTATCGCCCCAGTTTTCTGTACCTTTAATTGTGCGGTTCAGACCATCATTTGATTTTACTGCTGGTGCGGCATTGCCATTGATAGCATCACCAAGTGTTACTGTCTTGCCGGCTTCAACTTCAACTTCCTGTGAATCCTGAGCAAGAACCTTTGTACCGGCACTCAAAACGAAAGCAACTGCAAAAATTGCACAGCAAACACTGAGAACCTGTTTTTTATAGTTTTTATTTAAGTCGATCATTTCTATTTTCCTAAATAATCTGGTGACAGACCTGACTTATGCAGATCTGTCATCCGTATTTATTACTGTACTGTAGCTACAGCCTGTCCGTTAGCAACCTGAGTTCCTGTTGGTACTGTGAAGTGGATTTTTCCGGCAGCACCGGCTTTAATTTCAAGTTCCATCTTCATAGATTCAATGATGATAACTGTTGTATCAGCCTGAACAGCAGCACCTTCTGCTACAGCGTATTTAAGAAGAGTTCCTGCAACAGGAGCGTTTACTGGTGTTCCACCTGCTGGAGCGGCAGCTGGAGCTGGAGCAGCGGCTGGTGCAGCAGCAGGAGCTGGTGCAGCAGCCGCTTTTACAACACCACCAATAGTAGCAATTGTCTGTCCATTCTGGATCTGAGTTCCTGTTGGAACTGTGAACTTAATAGTACCATCTGCTGGAGATTTTACTTCAAGTTCCATCTTCATAGATTCAACGATGATTACTGTCTGTCCCTTTGTTACTTTTGAACCGTCAGCAACAGCATATTTAAGAAGTGTACCAGCTACAGGAGCCTTAACATCTTCTCCACCAGTTACTGTAGCTGCTGGAGCTGCAGCTGGAGCAGCACCTGCTGCACCGAATGTTACATTGTAAGCTGTACCGTCAACTGTTACAGTATCGCCGTTAGATGTTACCTGGTAAGACTGACCGTTAACTGTAACTGTATAAGAACCGTTTGCTGATTTTGCAGCAGCTGGAGCTTCTTTCTTAGCAAATGTAGAAGCAGCATCAACTGGACCGTTTGCACGTGAACCGAAGAACTTAGTTGCAACCTGTGGGAACATTGCGTATGTAAGAGTATCTTCGTCAGAACCGTTACCGCCAGCCTTCTTAGCTTCTTCAACCATTTTGTCCCATTCTGGTTCAATCTTGTCAGCTGGACGACATGTCATAACTTCTGACATACCGTTCTGTTCAAGAGCAATCTTTACGAGATCTGGATTTGCATTTGTTGGGAGAGCACCGAACTTACCAGTAATAAGGTTACGGAAGTCCTGAGTCATTGTCTTGTAGCGTCCCATCATTACGTTCATTACAGCCTGTGTACCAACGATCTGTGAAGTTGGTGTTACGAGTGGAACATAACCTGCATCCTTGTGAACTTTTGGAAGTTCTTCAAGTACAGCGTCCATCTTGTCTGCAGCACCCTGCTGTTTGAGCTGTGATTCGAGGTTAGAAAGCATACCGCCTGGAACCTGAGAAAGAAGGATACGAGTGTCTGCACCAAGGAATGCAGATTCAAGTGATGAGTAGTGCTTGCGTACTTCACGGAAGTAAGCAGCAAGTTCAAGGAGAGCTGCTGTATCGAGACCAGTTTCCCACTGAGTTCCCTTAAGCATTTCTACGATTGTTTCTGTTGGTGAGTGAGATGTACCCATAGACATTGATGAAATAGCTGTATCAAGAATGTCTGCACCAGCCTCAGCTGATTTAAGGAGTGTTGCAACCGAAAGACCAGTTGTAGCGTGTGTGTGGATTTCTACAGGGATATCAACCTTTGATTTGATAGCCTTAATAAGATCTTCTGCAACATATGGTTTAAGAAGACCAGACATATCTTTAATACAGATAGAATCTGCACCAAAGTCAGCGTATGTCTTAGCAAGTTCTGCATATTTTTCGTTTGTGTGGAATGGTGTTACGGCATAAGAAATAGCCATCTGAACATCAACACCAGATTTTTTAGCAGCTTTTGTAGCACGTTCCATGTTACGTGGATCGTTACAAGCATCAAAGATACGGAAACAACCGATACCGTTTTTAGCAGCTGTTTCTACGAATTTATCTACAACATCATCAGCATAGTGCTTGTAACCAAGAAGGTTCTGAGCACGAAGGAGCATCATGATTTTTGTGTTTGGCATTGCAGCATGGAGTTTGCGGAGGCGTTCCCATGGATCTTCGTTAAGGAAGCGGATACAAGAGTCATAAGTAGCTCCACCCCAACCTTCAACATATTTGTAACCAATTTTGTCCATCATTGGTGCAGCTGGAAGCATATCAGCTGTAGTCATACGAGTAGCGTGAAGACTCTGGTGAGCATCACGAATTGCAAGTTCAGAAATACCGATTTTCTTTGCCATTTTAATTTTCCTTTTAATTTAGATTAAATTAGTTTTTTTCATGGAGTGCAGTTGCGATGGCAGCAACCACAGCCTTCTGATCAACTGTTGCAGCAGGTGCAGCAGAACTTTCTGTTTTTGGAGCTTCAACATCAAGCTTGAATGCGTGAACACCAATGCGAAGCAGGTTCATACATCCAATCAAGATAATGAGGAAGCTGAAAACAACGCCCATTCCCAGCACAGTAAGTATTGAACTCTGTGTGAGCATTTCTAAAATTGTCATAATTCCCCCATAATGAGATTATTGTTTTATAGTATATTTTGAGAAAAGTATAAATGAAACAGGTTGTTTATTCAATGCAGGATTATTTATTATTCCTGATAAATTCAACAAATTCGTTCTGGGGCAAAGGTTTTGAGTAGTAGTACCCCTGAATATAATCACAGCCGGATTCCCCGTCAAAAACAAGATTCTGGAAAATTTCAGCTGTTTTCTTATCTTCAATTCCTTCAACAAGAACCTTTTTATTCAGTTTTTTAAGCATGTGGATTGTATCTTGAATAATTGTCCACATTACCGGGTTTTCCATTTCGTCAACAAAGGACTTATCAAGCTTTACAACATCAAATGGAAGACTTGTGACTTTTTTGATATTTGAATAACCGGTACCGTAATCATCCAGAGAAAAACAGATTCCCATATCGTGCAGTGCCTTGATGTTCTGTTCGGATATCACAGGGTTAAAATCAGCTGTTGATTCTGTAATTTCGAAGCGGATCTGATCAGGAGTAACATCATTGGCTTTCATTGCAGAAGAAACCTTATCTGTAAGGTTTGTTTCAACACACTGCCCCGCAGTGAGGTTTACTTCTATATGACTAAGCCCCAGTTCTGTAAATTCCGGCAGGGCTATAAACTGACAGACCTTTTCAAATACCAGGTCACCGATTTTATGAATAACGCCGCTGGATTCTGCAACAGAAATAAAAACAGAAGGAGAAATATAACCGTAAACAGGATCGTTAAGACGAACAAGAGCTTCTGCTGATACGAACCGTTTTTCCTTTACTCCCCAGATAGGCTGAAAAAACACTTCGAAGTGATTATTTTCAAAAGCACCTGCAAGAATAGTTTCAATTTCATTTCTAATTTTAAAATTCTTAGTTTTTGAAACAGTCCCGATCTGAACTACAGAATCTGGCTGCTCAATAACTCTGTCAAAACCTCTTGAGAAATACCTGAAATATTCTATATTGTCGATGTCCTGTGGTACTGAAACAATACAGGACGCGATTGTAGGGAAAATATCAAAATTTTCAAATCTTACTTTCTGACCGCGGCCAAAGTTTAAGATAATATAGTCACCAATATCTTTCAGGATGGATTCCCCCCGGGCAGATTCACATGTCAGGGCAAAAATTGAATCAGAAAGAAAGTATAATTCAGTCCTGCTCCTAAATGCTTCAATATTCTGACTGACTTTCGAAGAAATAAACCCAAGAAATTCCAGATATTTCTCAGCACCTGTATACAAAGAAATATCCTTATGGTTTACGATTTTAAAAAGAAGAATTTTGGATTCACTTTTAAGGGAAAAACAGACTTTCAGTTTTTCAAAGAATGCAAACTCCGTACATGTATGAACTTTAGGGTTAAGAACAAATTCCGGACGCTGGGACAGGATTAAAATAAGATAACAACTCATTGTTATTACAAAAAGCCCGATGCGAAAATCCGGAAAATAAATCTGGAAAAATGTACAACCAATATTCATGGCGATCAGAATAATTCCGAAGATAATTCTTGTCTTTGAAATTGATTTTCTAAAATAAAAAAGACAAATCAGTGTAAAAACCAAGATAAGGACTTGTCCCAGATAATAAAAACCAATGGTCGTATATTCAAAATACTGGAAACCACCTGTTACAAAAAAAAGTTTATCTGTAAAAAAATTGTAAACAAGTGAAACTACGGGAATAAGAATCCCCAGAGGCATCATAACAAGAGCTGTTTTTGACTTTCGAAGAACAGGGCTTAATCCCGCTGTTGCCAAAATGTAATGAGCTGCAGCCGGCATAATAAGCAGTGCAAAACCGTAATGAAGATATATGATAAAATATGTCAGTCCCCTGTTAAATGGTGTTGGCTCTGCAACTTTAAATAAAACCTGCCAGATAATTCTCGACAAACATGCACACAAACAAAGAACAAGTAACTGAACAAAAAAGTAAGAAGACCTCGAAACCAGTTTTTTTATACAAATAGAACAAATAAGTGTAATAACTACGATAAGTGAACATATATCAAAATAAAAATTTACACTCATAATGCAACTCCTGCATTTTTCTGGGAAACAAAAGCAAGATAATCTTTTTCTGGCAGAGGCTTTGAAAAATAAAAGCCCTGAATGTAATTGCACCCCAGAGTTTCAAACAGTCTGAACTGTTCTTCTTCTTCGACACCTTCAACAAGAATCAGCTTATGGATTTTTTTAAGCATAGCCACATTTTCTCTGATGATTATATTCATCTGTTCTTTTTTATATTCATCAACAAAACTCTTGTCCAGTTTTATTATGCTTAGAGGCAAAGTTGTAACTCTTTTTATATTTGAATAGCCTGTACCGTAATCATCAAGAGAGAATTGAATTCCCATTTTATTGATAGTTCCAATGTTGCGGTCAAAAACAACCGGATTAAAATCTGCAGCTGTTTCTGTAATTTCCAGGTTAATTTTATCCGGAGACACATTATATTTTTGCATAATGCTCTGAAGTTTTTCTGGCAGCTCAAATTCAATGGCCTGGGCTACGGAAAGATTGATTTCGATATATTCAAGTCCCAGGGCTTCAAAATCACAGCTGGAAATAAACCGGCATACATCTTCAAATACAAAATCTCCAATCTGATGAATGGCCCCGCTCTGTTCCGCAGCAGGAATAAAAAGTCCTGGAGAAACAAAGCCATATTTATCATCAATCAGGCGGATAAGAGCTTCTGCCGATGTAAATTTCTTTTTTTGAATATTGTAAATCGGTTGATAATACATCTGGAATTTTTTTTCTGTAATTGCATTTTTTATAATATCATCCAGATTGGTGCGGACAAGAAAATCTTTTGAAGAAGCAATGTCCGACAGATGAATTACAGTGTTTCTTTCTGTAATGATAGTATCAAAGTGAATTCTGAAGTTCTGAAATGTATCAAAATCCTGAAGATCCTGAGGACAGCCTGCAAGACAAAGCCTGGAATCCAGATTGATTTTTACCTGCCCTATACGCTGACTTTCCTTTAAAACCCTGCAGATTGCTTCAGCCACACCAGAAAAGAGATCCTCCTGGTTTTTGAGGCTGACTATTCCATAAAAGCCATCTTCCAGGGTATAAACTTCAGTTTCATCAGTTCCACAGATAAGTGAAAGCCGCTTTATTAATGACTTTTGAAAGGATGTGGTAATAGTTTCGGAAAACTGATTCTTAATTGATGTAAAGTTTTCAAGTTTTATAAAAAGAATCTGTGTTGTAAGCTTAGATACAAAATTCCGCCGTATTTCTTCCTCAAAGGCAACGCTGTTCATGGTGCCTGTTGTAGTATGAATGATTTCTTCCGGCTTCTGAATGATAAGTGTAATAA
Organism: Treponema sp.; assembly: GCA_045627285.1. Lineage (GTDB taxonomy): Bacteria > Spirochaetota > Spirochaetia > Treponematales > Treponemataceae > Treponema_D. Next base: position 55,233 of record JAZQNJ010000006.1, read on the forward strand.
GGAGAATCGGAAATGTAGTGCAGAAAACCTCGAGGTATAGCCCCCGCACAAGTACCTGAAATGCAATTCCCACAACAGAAATCGGAATAAGGCTCATAAATACCCAGAATTTTAATGGAGAAATAAGCTTGCGGCACTTACAAACTACGATGAAAGCCTCAAGAAGTATGATGACAGAGTTTGCATAAACAAGATAAACCTGGGGTCCCCGCTGGTAATGCAAATCCGGAGTAATATAGAAAATATTCTGAAAAAAGAAGTTTCCGATTATAAGGCAGAAGAAATTGATGACTGGAAAATACCACAAAAACTGAAGCCATCTGTTTGTTCTGTAACTGTGCCATAGACCGCAGACAGAATATGCAAAAAGTACATAAACTGGAGCACACATATTTCTGGAAATATAGTAAATGTAATTTACCATTGTCATGATAAAATAATTTTCATAACTAGGATCAAACACATATGGAAAAATTGCAGAGATAATACTTGAAATACCGGATGTAAAAACAAAAAAAACTAGAAAGAGAAATATTTTATTAGCTCGCCCAGAAGTGACTTTTCGTATGATGAGAGAAAGAAACAAAAAGAAAAGTAAAACTACTGAACAAATATCAAATGCAATAATGCAGTCCATATCCCTAGATTATATCTCACCATTTTAAGTATGCAAAATATAATTTCTTTATTTTAAAAAAAATTGAGGAAAATCCCTGGATTAAAAGGACTTTCCTCTTTAATTTCTGCTTCCGCTGGGGCTAGCTTCTGCGTCGTTTTTCTACCTTTGGGGCTTCAAAAACTAGAACAAATCTGCCATGCCGTAAAGCTTTCCGGCTGTAAGTTCTCCGTTCTTTAATTTTGCACTGAGCTTTTCAAGAGCTACAACACTACCCTTTGCAAAACCTTCACGGCTTCTGGCTCTGTGAGTAACTTCGATTTCATCAGCAGGAGAATCAAAGAAAACAGTGTGGGTCCCAGGAACAAAGCCAACGCGGGTTGAAGAAACATGGAGCTGGTTTGGCTGTGGCTTTGAATGGAAAGCGTCAAAAACCATTTCAGTCTTTGTCTTGTTACCAGCCATTACACGGCGTGCTACTTCAAGGGCAGTTCCAGATGGAGAGTCAGCCTTCTGGTTGTGGTGAGCTTCCCAAACGGCCACATCATAGTCAGAATATTCAGCCATGATTTTTGCAGCTTCTTCCACGATTTTATAGAACATGTTTACGCCGATTGAAAAGTTTGAAGAACGCATGGCAGTTCCGTTAGATTTTGCACAAAGTTCTTCAATTTCTTTTTCTTTGTCACCCCAGCCGGTAGTTCCAACAACAACAGGAAGACCAAGCGGAATAAGGGCATTCAAGTTACCCATTACGGCTGTCGGGTGAGAAAATTCAATGACACCTTCGGCACCGCTATTTTTTACAGCTTCAGCCACAGCAGCATAATCACCGGCAGCAACAAGATTTGAAGCATCTTTTGCAACAACATCAACGGTAGCAACAACTTCATGACCGGCAGCCTTTGCACAGCTTTCAATCATGTGGCCCATTTTTCCATATCCAACAAGTGCGATTTTCATATATTAACTCCAGAATTATTTTCAGATTTTCCAATTATATTGAATTGCCGAAAAATAATGAACAGAAATTTTTGGGGCAATCCGGCACAAGTGCCGTCGGCAGTTAAATAAACATGGCCATATAGTGTGGCAATACAATTTTTCTATCAACTACACCTACATTTCCATCAATAAATTTATATGCATTGCATTCCTGATATTTACTGAGAAATTCGTTTAAAGAAACTGTAGACCCCGTTTTTGATTTTACTTCAATCGGAACAACAGTTCCTTTTTTTTCAAAAATAAACTCAATTTCCTGCGAGTTATCTGATTTTTTATAATAATGTAAATCAATCCCCTTTTTGTTCAATACATCAAAAATAAGATTTTCATATATTCCGCCCTTTGCATGACCTTTTAATTCTCCCCGAATCAACAAAGCCTGTGTCTCATAACCAAACATAGAAGTTGTCAATCCAATATCGGTTGCGTAAATCTTGAAGTTCTCAAGTTGTTCATATGCAACAAGCGGAATTTCTGGCAGAGAAACATTATTTAAAATTTTTATCAAACCTGCATCTGCAAGCCACTCAAGTGAATTGGAATATTTTTTTGCTGAGCCGTTTCTTTCAATTATTTTATACTGAAATTTTGTGTATTCTTTAGCCAACTGACGCGGAATTGAATAATAACAGGCTCGAATTTTAGGTCTATCAAGATTCTTTGCATAATGACCTATATCATCATCATACGAATTGAAAATTTTTTGCTGTGCCTCATAAACTTTTTGAAAGTTCTTAGTACTTAAAAAAGTATTAACAACTTCAGGCATTCCACCAACAACAAGATATTCACGAAATAAATTCTGATAAACTGTATTTATAGACTCTGGAACTTTTATTTTTTTTTCAAAATAATCCCTCAAATTAGAAATCGATTCTGCTGCCTTTCCATTGGCCCACAAAAATTCTTCAAAATCAAGAGAATGTAAAGTAACTTCCCTTTCATATCCAACAGGAATGGAAATTTCGCTTTCGATTTCTTCATCACCTTTACTTTGATTGTAATGAATGCCTAGCAGTGAACCTGAAGCTATAAAATCATATCGATTGTCAATTGCAAGAAATTTAAGAGCAGTCCGTGCTTTTTTGCATCGTTGTATTTCATCTATAAAAATTAAAGTATTTTTTTCAACAAGAGTAAAATCTGGAATAAAAAGTGACATTCTTTTATAGATTTCGTCAGGTTCCAGACTGCCTTCGAAAATTTCAGGCAGCTCAGGATTCTTAAAAAGATTTAGATAATAATAATGCTGGTAGTTTTCTTTCCCAAAAACATCAATTATGTAAGTTTTCCCTACTTGTCTTGCACCATTTACCAGCAGGCACTCCTTGTTTTTATTTTTTTTCCATTCGAGTAAAGTGTCATAAAATTTTCGTTTAAGCATGATTTAATGTAACAGATTCAAACAATAAATGCCACTAAATTGACAAAGAACGATATAAAAATTGCCACGAATTTGACGATTATGTCACAAAATTTTGCCATTATTTTTTCTGGCTATGGGGCATCCGGCACAAGTGCCGTCGGCAGTTCCAGGCTTCCGCTGTCGCTTCATTGCTGCACTCTGGTGACAGCTGGTTTCGATAAGCTCAACCGACGCAGTCACCGCCGTTACGCAACGCCTCCGGCGGCCTTCCATTGCCTATGCCGGGGGAAACAGAACACTGAATTTTAGATTAAAAATTCTACTAGAATTTGTGGAATACAACAGTACACATATTATCACTTTCTTTATATGCTATTACCTCATTAAAACCAGTACCATACTTGTCATATGTATTTACTCTACATGAATCCCATCTATATGGCTCTACATAATAATGACATGTCCATGTTGTACCATATTTTGAATTTCCATTTATCAATTCAATTATTACAGCAAGATTATTATAATTATTGCCAAACTCATACAGCTCGTTTTCAGCAGGAATATACCAACCCGTGTTATATGGAGATGACAGATTGTGGTCTGTTCCATAATTTAACGCATAGGTCCATGCCGGAGAACGATTTAATAAAATTTCTTTTTTTGTTTCAGTATTATTACTTTCAAATATTTTATATCCATCCTCTTTTTCACTATTTCCAAAACCATATTTATCTATTCTTTCGTAAACATTATTAGCATTTTTTTCAAGTTCTCCGAGGTTTCCCATTTGGATACTATTGCTATGGTCTTTACCTACAAATCGCCAGCTTGTTCCAACTTTATGGGTTACAACTCCAATTGCATTTTCTTTTTGTGCCTCTGTTAGATTTGGCACCAGACCATCAATTGCAGGTTTTCCGTTTACTGATTGAATATTCAATACTCTTCCATTTTTAAGAATAATATCACCTACACTTTGTACTGTGCTACTTTCTTTAACTGTGTAACTGCTTGTCCATTTTGCATATAAAGTTACAGTTGTATCTCTAGTATTGATAATAGGTTGTAATATGGCTTCGTTAATTGTATCTACACAAACAGGTTTTGTAAGAATATTATCATAATACCAGCCTTCAAATTTATAACCAGACAATTCTAATTGTTGCAGCGCAATTAAACCATCATCAAGTCCTAAGGTATATTCCGTAGTACTACAACATCCATTAGTATTTTTTAAGACTGCTTTAAAATTTTCTGTTTTGCCTGATAAATATAGCGTCATATCTGAAGAAACATTTTTTATAGTAATACCTAAATAATTTGCCGTAAAATTATAACTCGAATTCATATTAGCAACTAATGTTCCATCTGCTAAAACCCATTTCATGTCTGCAGCAACATAGCCTATTCTTACAGGTCTATAATCCTTCGTTACATAATCTGCTCCATATTTCACCTGTACATCAGGAAGTGAATAAACCTTCTTATAATCTCCATTTTCATCCTTCTCATTGATATAGGCAAAACCACCTTCGCCAAGGTCAAACTTGAGGGTATAGACATTTCGTTTGTAATAAATGTTCAGTTCAGAACTGTTGTCTTCTTGAACAGTTGTCTGCTCAAAAGGCTGCAATTCAAATCCTTCTTTTTCCTCTGGAATATAATTACTTCTTGTGCCTAAAGGTGCATATATGGTTTTATCAATAACAGGCTCTCCATATCCATCTGAATCTTTGTTTTCTTCATAAATCCTGAGCGTATAATAATGATTGGACCAGCAGGCATATAATTCAACATCTTCAGGTTTTTCAAAAATTTTACTTGTGTCAGGATAATACTCAGCTTCTTCATCATCACCTAAGCTCCATCCGATAATTTCATAGCCTTCCGCTACTGTAATAATGGAAAGATCATCAGTTGATGGGAAAACAAACGGCTGCTCATAAATAAATTCCTTTTCTTCCGTCTGTCCATTGCTGTGTAAAATTACTTTGTATGTATTTGCTTCCCAGACTGCAACAACAGTTACATCGTTTTCAGGGAAACGTTCAAAAGATTTGTCCCATTCAATGAAACTGTATCCTGGGCGAATCATCGAACTAAACTGCTCTGGCATTTCAAATCTGGAGTTGTATTTTCCGTTTACAACAACATCATTTGTATCTCCATTTATGTTTGCGCCGTTCAACTTAAATCTGACATCAACATATATTCTGTCAAAAAATAAATTCAAAACAGTTGTTTCATTGCCGTCTATTTCTATATTTTCAAAAGCAAGAGGTTCATAAAAGTCATACATCCAGCTTTTATCATTAAGCACAACAGTATAAATATTTTGAACTATTGCTTCAGTTAATTCTCCTGATTTACCGGAAACAAGAATACGGTCAACTTCATCATATTGCTGGCCAACACCTTCATAATCTATCTTTTCTTTGTAAACAACAACCTCATAAGCAGACGATACACCACCAACCCACTTTACGCTTATCTGAGTTGTATTATCATATTCCAGAGAAAACTCTACTTCGTTGGAATAACTGTAAATATTATCTTCATCAAGCTTAAATCCACTGCGGATAGGCTTTTCCAAATTTAAAAGCTTTTCAGCAATCACATCATTACCCTGTCCAAATTTTCCTTGAATATAATTTGTTCCGACACCTTTTTTCAAATCAATAAAAATCGTAATGAGGCGGCGATTATATTTTACTTCTACAATTGTACTGTTATCAGCAAGGACAGTTTTCTGTTCGACAGACTGTGGAACAAAACCTTTTACAGGTTTGGCGGCAATGTTTGTTTTTTGTCCAACTGTTCCAAGATATGTTTCTTCTGGATAATTTTCGTCTTCGGAATATCCATCATCCGTAAGGTTTTCAAAAAGATATTTTACTTTGTAAGAAGGCATGTCATAAACGGCTGTAAATGAAGAATCTTCTGTAAAGGTTTGTGGCAGATCTGGAGTCCAACCTGAAAATTCTGCACCATTTTTTACCGGATTCTGAACTGTTACGGCAGAACCATATTTTTTTGTGATGGAAGTCTGTCCTTCTCCGCCCGAAAGATTAAAAGAAAATGTGATTAAATTTCTGTTGTAATAAATATTGATT
>JAZQNJ010000007.1:0-6648 GCA_045627285.1 Treponema sp.
ACCAACACCGATATCACCAGCTGGAACGTCAGTATCAGCACCAATGTGCTTTGAAAGTTCTGTCATGAATGACTGACAGAAACGCATTACTTCAGCGTCTGACTTGCCTTTTGGATCGAAGTCAGAACCACCCTTACCACCCACAATTGGGAAGTTTATAATAGAGTTCTACTGACACAGGTCGAATCCGAGGAATTTAAGGATTGAGAGGTTTACAGAAGGATGGAAACGAAGACCTCCTTTGTAAGGTCCGATTGCAGAGTTAAACTGAACGCGGTATCCACGGTTTACGTGTGGTTTACCAGCATCATCTGTCCAAGGTACTCTGAACATAATAACTCTTTCTGGTTCTACCATTCTTTCGAGAATAGCGTTAGCTTCATATTCAGGGTGTTTTTCGATTACAGGTTCGAGAGATTCAAGAACTTCCTGAACAGCCTGAAGGAATTCTGGTTCATTAGCGTTTTTAGCCTGAACAGATTCAAATACGCGCTTTACGTAAGCATTTTTAATTGCCATAGTTTTCTCCTTTTTGGCATTTAATGTGTTTTGCCCGCTGAGGGCACCACCAGAAAGGATATGGCCTTCATTGGGCATAAAAAAAGACGTCATAAATAAAACTCCACCAATTCTGAAAGTACATAATGATAGTGCTTTATTTACGACGTCTTTGCCGTTTGCAATTTAATATTACTCACTTTTAAGAAGTTTATCAAGCAAAATTTAGTTTTTTTAAAAAAATTAAGTTTTTTTAAAGTATTTCTGGAATTTTCTAGTTCAGAAGCTCCTCCAGTTCTACTGCAGGACTGTAAAGGTAGCCCTGATATATGCAGCAGCCTGTTTCTTTTAGAATATCCCGTTCATCTGCAGTTTCTACATATTCAGCCACTACACTAAAATTTAAGGAATTTGCAAGATACACAATAGAAGCAATAATATCCCGGCTTCTTGTATTTACCATCATGTCTTTTACAAGACTGCCGTCAATCTTTACAAGATCAAACTGGTTATTCTGAAGATACTTTAATGATGTATGTCCCATACTAAAGTCATCAAGGGCAAGCTTACATCCTGCCATACGAAGTCTATTAAAGATTTCCTCTGTCTTTTCACTCTGAGACAAAGACATTTCTTCCGTAATCTCAATGCACAGGGTTCCGCTGTTAATTCCATTTTCCTTTATGATCTTCTCTATAAAGGGTACAAGCTCCGGATTATAGAAGGTTTCTACAGTGATATTGATGCTGAGTTTAAATTCATTTCCATATTTATTGCATAAGCGATTTACAGCCCTGGCACCTGTCTCAAGAATATATTTTTCAAGTTCCCAGAGAATACCTGTTTCTCTGGCAAGTTTAACTGCCAGTGGAGGATAAATCATTCCATAAGAAGGATGACTCCATCGTAAAAGTGCTTCCGCCCCGATACACTGATTCTTTTCGTTAAACTGAGGCTGATATCTCATTGCAATTGTTTTTCGTTCCAGTTCAATGCGAAGGTCATTCACAAGAGATTTTGCAAGAAGTCCAGAAGTGCTTTTTAGTTCTGTAAGGGTAATTGGTTTTACAGAAGCTTCACTTTCCTTAAGTATGGAAACAAGGCTGCTTAAGCTTTCCAGACTTGAATCCGAGTTCTTTTTGTCATACCAGCTTATAAAAGGTTTATAAATAAGAACACCAAGAATAATATTAAACATCTGCAGAAAACATCCGGATATAGAGCCAGTTGTCTGATATCCGCTTAACAGTACAGGAGTTGTCCAGTGAATCTGGTTTACGGTGTATCCTGCAATGCCATAGTACACTGCCAGATAAGAAACTGTATATGTAACAACAGGAACAAGAATGAATGGAATTACAAGATAAATGTTATATACAACAGGAAGTCCAAAAACCATCATTTCGTTGATATTAAAAAACATTGGTAGTGCCGATACCCTTGCAAGACGTCTGGTAGTATTTCTCCTGCTAAAAAGAATCACTGCTATCAGAAGACAGATTGTACTTCCACACCCCCCCATAATTACAAAGTTGTCAATGAAGGATTTTGAAACAATACTTCCGGTAATTTCAGTAAATTTTTCAGCAGCAACCTGTTCAAGAAGATTACTGCCATGAATTCCAAAGCACCACATAATGTGGGAAAGAACGATAAATAGAAGTCCGCTTAAATAAGACCGTTCCATTCCTTCAAAAAGTCTGTTCATTGCGTCAACAAATAATATCTGAATACAGGAGGTTCCAGCACTTACAATAATGATGTAGTTGATGACAGCAAAAATCAGGATTACTAAAAATGAAGGAAGAAGAGTTTCAAAAGCAGAATTAAAAATAGAATCTGTTCCGTCTGCATAAATTCCCTTTGAGTTTCGCAGGGAATCCTGGAAGAAAGTAAAAAACACAGAACCTGCAATGGCAGAAAGAAGGGCTGAAAACATTCCCCTTCCGCTGAACATCTCTACACGGAAAAAGCCCTTTGCAATGTTTTCATCAAAAAATCCAATCATGATAAAGAAACAGGCAAGAACTGTAGCTGAACAGGCAAAGGATGCTGCATTTTTATTGTGGCGGATAAGTCGCACATAACTGATACTGACAGAAATAGTCATGTAAACAGAAAGCATTCCTATAGTAGATTTATCAACAAAAGACAGAATTTTAAAAATTGAACCGCCGGCAAAAGTTTTAATAAAAGCCTGGTACTGTGGAATCTGAAGGTTTTCCAGAAGACAGGCGAAAGAGCCGATCATCAGGATTTGAATTACCATAACAAGGCCGTTTCTAATGGCAGAAGGAATTGGTTTTATAAAATCATTAAAATTAACTTTTTTGTTCATATCCATATTATACATCAAGTTTCTGACAATTTCAGAAAGTTCTACTATGTTTTAAAAAGGCAAGGCAATGGAAGCCCTTTAGTTCCGGAGCGAAGCGGAGGAATGAGCGGCAGCGAAGGCTGGAACTGCCGGCGGTTTATGAAACGAAGTGAAATAAACCGATGCCCCCGAATTTCTCATTTGTACAAAACCGACAGGAATTTTTTTTCTTAGGAATTTGACATTTTTATGATTGAATTTTTTCCGGTACCGATATATATTATGTCCACGGTCAAAAAAACACCATATATAGTGTTTATTTGACCGATTTTTTACCAAAATAACACTAGACACATTTTTCTTTGTCAAGGGTTTTTTGATAAAATTTTTAAAAAAGTTATTTTTTTTGTGGGAGAAAGGGATCTATGAAAATCATTAAAAGAAACGGTGTTGAAGTATTATTCGATGTACAGAAAATCGTGACTGCCATTTCAAAGGCAAACAAAGAAGTACCTCTCAGCGACCAGCTTTCTGAAACAAAAATTTCAGAGATTGCAGCCTCCATCGAAAAGCAGTGTGCAGAAGAAAACCATGAAATGAACGTAGAAGCAATTCAGGACCTTGTTGAAAAGGCCATCATGAAGGCTTCGGCTTTTGATATTGCTAAAAAATACATTACATACCGCTATCAGCATGAACTGATGCGCAAAGCAAACACCACTGACAATCAGATTCTCTCCCTCCTTGAATGTCAGAACGAAGAAGTAAAGCAGGAAAACTCAAATAAAAACTCGACTGTTGTTTCTGTACAACGTGACTACATGGCTGGTGAAGTTTCGAAGGATATTACAAAGCGTTTCCTTCTGGACTCGGACATTGTTGCTGCTCATAACGAAGGTCTTATTCACTTCCACGATTCAGACTACTTTGCACAGCACATGCACAACTGTGACCTTGTAAACCTGGAAGATATGCTCCAGAACGGAACTGTAATTTCGGGAACAAGAATCGACAAGCCTCATTCTTTTTCAACAGCCTGTAACATTGCTACTCAGATCATTGCTCAGGTTGCTTCGAGTCAGTACGGCGGTCAGTCTATTTCTCTTGCTCACCTGGCTCCTTTCGTAGTTGTAAGCCGCAAGAAGATTATACGGGAAATGAACATGATTGCCGAAAAAACAGGCGTTCATTACACAGAAGAACAGTTCAACGAAATCGTGGAAATGCGTCTTAAGGACGAAATTACCCGCGGTGTACAGATGATTCAGTACCAGGTTGTTACTCTTATGACAACTAACGGTCAGTCTCCTTTTGTAACGGTTTTCATGTACCTTAACGAAGCTAAAGATGAACAGACAAAAGCTGACCTGGCACTTATTATTGAAGAAGTTCTTCTCCAGCGTTACAAGGGTGTTAAAAACGAAGCAGGTTTCTGGGTAACACCAGCATTCCCTAAACTCATTTACGTTCTTGAACCGGATAACATTAACGAAGGCGAAAAATACTACTATCTTACAGAGCTGGCTGCAAAATGTACTGCACGCCGCCTTGTTCCAGATTATATTTCTGAAAAGAAAATGCTTTCGCTTAAAGACGGAAACTGCTTCCCTTGCATGGGCTGCCGTTCCTTCCTTACTGTTTACCATGATCCTGAGACTAACAAGCCTAAGTTCTACGGGCGCTTTAATCAGGGGGTTGTAACAATCAACCTGGTTGACGTTGCATGTTCATCAGGCGGAAACATGAAGGCATTCTGGAATATTTTTGACGAACGCCTCCAGCTGTGTTTCCGCGCTTTAATGGCCCGCCACAACAGACTTCTTGGAACTCCATCTGATGTTGCTCCTATTCTCTGGCAGAACGGTGCCCTGGCACGCCTTGAAAAAGGTGAAGTAATCAACAAGCTGCTTTACGGCGGATACTCTACTATTTCTCTTGGTTACGCAGGTCTTTATGAATGCTGCCGCTTTATGACTGGCAAACCTCACACTGATCCTGAAGCTACTCCATTTGCTCTGGAAGTTATGCGCTATATGAACGCCAAGTGTTCTGAATGGAGGGACCAGACTAACATTGCCTTCTCTCTTTACGGAACTCCTCTTGAGTCTACTACTTACAAATTTGCAAAGGCCATCAAACGCCGCTTTGGTGAAATTGAAGGCGTTACAGACAAAAACTATATTACTAACTCTTACCATGTTCACGTTACTGAGCCTGTTGATGCGTTTACAAAGCTTACTTTCGAAAGCCAGTTCCAGGAACTTTCTCCCGGCGGTGCTGTAAGTTATGTAGAAGTTCCAAACATGGAAAACAATATTCCGGCAGTTATGGCTGTTCTTCGTCACATTTACGAGAACATCATGTACGCTGAACTTAACACTAAGAGCGACTGCTGTCAGAAATGCGGATACACAGGTGAAATCCGTGTTGTAAGCGATCCTGACGGAAAGCTTGTGTGGCAGTGTCCAAACTGCGGCAACACAGACCAGACTACTATGAATGTAGCACGCCGTACCTGCGGTTACATTGGTACCCAATACTGGAACCAGGGCCGTACTCAGGAAATTAAAGAACGGGTTCTGCACCTGTAGGCTTATATGAATTACGCAGAAATCAAAAAGCTTGATATTGCAAATGGTTTAGGCTGCCGCGTAAGTCTTTTTGTAAGCGGATGCCGTAACCATTGTCCGGGCTGCTTTAATGAATGTACATGGGATTTTAATTACGGCAACGAGTTTACAGCTGCCGTGCAGGACGAAATTATTGCAGCCATGGCACCTGTTCATATTCTTGGACTGACTGTACTTGGTGGAGAGCCTTTTGAAGAAGAAAACCAGAGGGAACTGCTTCCTTTTTTGCAGAAAGTCAGAAGCACATATCCTGACAAAAATATCTGGTGTTTTTCCGGATATATTTTTGACAAGGACATAAAGCCTAAAGACGGCCGAAAGCACTGCGAAGTGACAGATGAACTTCTTAAGTGTATTGATGTTCTTGTTGACGGGCCTTTTATTCAGGCTCAGAAGGACATTACATTAAATTACCGTGGAAGCCGGAACCAGAGAATCCTGGGACTTAAAAACGGTGAATTAGAAAAGATTATTGAAGACAGAAAAGAGTCTTAAAGATACTAAGGGTTCAGTTTTTTACAGCTGATCCGTCGTGCCCCCATCAGGCATGGAGCCGGTCCCTCGGGACCGGCTCTTTTTTTTATTTCCATCCTTCCCAGACTTTCTGACAAAGGCCTGCAGTTGCGGCGTCACGGCCGTTACGGCATACGGGGTGTTTTAAAAGCTTTAGCTGATTTTCAAAAAGCTTGTCCTCTTTTTCGCTGTCGTCAAGGTAAGCGATTGAAGCGTAGTCCTTTGATTTTTTGTCAGTAAGCTCTTCAACTGCTGCGGAGCGGCTGCCTGCAAAACGGGCAATGGCAGAAACAACACTGTCAAACTCCCCGCGGCTCATTTCTTTTTCTTTAAGGTCCACAAACTGCACCGGAATACGGCGTTCACTGAACCAGCGCTGGGCTGTTTTGCAGTCGAAGGATTTATTTGTTCCGAAGATTTGAATCATTATTCTTTAATTTCTTTTGCTTTAGATGTGATTGTCTGCATAAGCTTTGCTTTGTCACCGGATGCTGCATCAATGAGGCGGACAAAAACTGAACCTGCAATTACGCCTGTAACATATGGTGCAATTGCGTCGGCCTGTTCCTTGCCGTTAATTCCAAAGCCACCCCAGATCTGTGGCACAATGCCGCTTTTGTTCGGGCGGCTGAACTTTTTAAGGAAGGCAACTGTTTCGTCGTCAACCTTTGTGGCTGTTCCTGTAATTCC
>JAZQNJ010000008.1:0-5402 GCA_045627285.1 Treponema sp.
GTCTGTATATATCTGATGTCACAGCCGGCTCTCAGAAGATGTGTTCCAAGAGAATGACGGAATCCATGACTTGTAATGACAGGAATATCAAGTTCCGTGCAGACTTTTCTGAGTTCTTCATTCAGCTTGTGTTCAAAAGAACTTGCTGTAAGACCGAATACAAGCTCCTTTTTTTTCACATAAGTCTTATAGAAAATCTTATCCCTGGATTTTTCTATGTAAACGCTCATTACATCTGAAGCATATCCTGTCAGATATGCCGTCCGGCTTTTGCTGCCTTTTCCTTCCGGGACATAAACTGTCCTCTGCTTAAGGTCAAGATTTGAAAGTACTAAAGATGCTGCTTCACTTGCCCTCAGTCCTGTTGAATAAAGAAATTCAGCCATAACATGGCAGCTGTATCTCGTCCTGCATTCATCTCCATCCTGTATGGAATTGAAATCCTTCAGCTTATTAAGAAGACAGTTCATCTGGCTTTCGGTCAGCAGATTACGGCTTATGTGTTCCGGTATTCTTGGATTGCTTACTTCTTCAAAAGGATCTGTCTTTATCCTGTCCGTCTGCAAAAGATATCTGAAGATGCTCCTTACGGCTTTCAGGATGTTTACCATCGTTCCGACGCTTATACAGTTTCCGTCTTCTTTCTTTATTTCTGACACCCATTCCTTAAACCGCAGTGCGTCACTGATGTCTGTCTCTTCAAGAAGGATGTTTTCTTCTTCAAACCACTTCAAGACCCTTCTTGTCCTGTTCCTGAGAGAAACAAATCCCTGGCTGCTGACAATGTTTTTCTCATACTCAAGATATTCTTCATAAAATGACGCATACGGTTCACTCAATGTATAACTCATTTTCAAATTTCCTTCCGGTGTGTATGTCTTTTTCTATTCCAGACGTACCAGTTTTTCAAAACCTTGCATTATAAGGCTTTAACGGCATCAAACTGGGTTTAACCCAGTTTTTACCAGTTTTACCAGTTTTTATTTATTTTTCAGAAGTTCCTTCATTTGAAGCGGTGTCGGTATCATTGAAAAATCAACCTTCGTTATTTCTTCATCGTTCTTGATTCTGTAAAAACCTTTGATCCGTTCCCCGCCGCCCTTTACTACATTGATGTATTCAAAGTCTATAAGCTGTCTTATTCCCATCTTTACGCTCTGCTGGCTCTGTCCCGTATATTCCCTTATCTGTCTCTGGGTCATGCTTATTTCCGTTACATCGAGTTCCTGTATTTCAGCTTCCTTCTTTGCAAGGTTTCTCATCTGTTCATATAGAATCTGGGCTCCGGCAGGAAGTTCCCTCATCGTACTTGAAAGGACTCCTTCCACCATGATTTTATATGCTACGCTGTAGTCTTCCAGATCACATCTTATGTATGTTACTCCGTCTTCCGTTTCTTCCTTTTTCTGATATTGCCTCAGAAAACATACACATGCTATAAGGTCCATAAAGCGTTCATGATCCCGTCTTGTCCTCATGAGTTTTACAGGAAAGTTCAGAAGAGGTGCAAAATCATTTACGATGTTCACTTTACGTAAAAGCTTCTGGGCAGCCCTGTGTGTTTTGATTATCCTTTCCTTTTCCTCATTTCCGCCCTTAAGCTTTTCCAGTGAATACTTGTACCTCTGATTTTCCTGAATGCGTTGTGTCTGTTCTGCACTTTCATCCGTATTTACTACGAAACATCTGCTGGCATTCTCAGGATTTATTGCCCTGTTCGTTCCGCTCATTACAGATGAAACTACCACTGGTGTCCTTACAACTTCGCTCTGCATCTTTCCGCTTTCAGGATCCTTTACCGTTACAAGCCGGCTCAGTTCCTTGCCCGAAAGCATTTCCCTTATCTGATATTCAATCACATCTGAATGTACGGCTTCTCCAAGAATCAAGAACTTGTGCATAAGGTCATCTATATAGTTCAGTGCCTGGTCTGAAAGGCTTGTTACTGCAACTACATCTTCAGGAGGCATAAGGCGCTTTACGGTATCTACAAGATAGCTTTTTCCACTCGCACTCTGCGAAATGATAAGCACGCTGATAGGATCATCCAGCTTTCTGCTCGATGCACATAGATATAGCAGAATCTTGTTCAGCTCTTCTCCTACATATCCCATGCGGCTCATGTCTTCCGTTATCCTTCTGAATATGTTTCTGTCACGTAAAAGGTTCATTCCCATCATTCTTTCTTCTTCCGTAAGTTCATTCTTCACAGTCTTGTCCTTTCTTAATAACCTTTCATCCCTTTCTTTTTCCAGAAGTTCCAGGATTCTGATAAGGTCTGTTTCTACTCTTTCAGGACTTATTCCCCATGTTCTGTATAACCCCTGGGCAAAACTTGAACGGCCGCGGCTCGCATATAAATCAATGGAGTCATAATAGCTCACCTTTCCGTTTCCAGCCCTTATGTTCACTCTGAGGCTTGTTACAAACAGAGGTTTTATTCCGCCTATTCTGTAGCTTACTCCTCCGGTTTCAAAGACTGTAAAAAGACCTTCCTTCCTGACGTTTATCTTTCCGCCTTTTGTCTTTTCTTCAGTTTCGCCTTCTGGTGTCTCTTTTTTCTCTTCCTTCATTTCTGCAGGCAGGACCTGTACTTCTTCTGGAAAGTTTTCTTCTTCAACATTATCTATGATGTCCTTTCCGATGGAATAATTGTTCAAAAAGCTTTTTGCCATAAACTAATCCCCCATCTTTGAAAGGATTTCTTTTGAAAGCTCTTCGTACTGAACGGCTCCCCTGTCTTTCATCTGATAGTCAAATATTGATTTCCTTAAGACCTGGGCTTCTTCTATCCTTACGTTCTGGTTTATTTTTGAATGAAGGAAATATCCGCTGTATTCATTCCGGACTTTTTCTACGACTTCTTTTGAAAGGCTTGCCCTTCCGTCATAGATTACAAATGCAATGCCGAGAATTTTGAGGCTTGGAGACAGACGCTTCTGTACTTTCCTTATGCTTTCAAGAGTCTGTCCGAGTCCCTGCAATGAAAAATATTTTGATGAAAGAGGTATGAATGCAAAGTCTGCCGCACAAAGTGCATTTACTACAAGTATATTAAGTGATGGACTTGTGTCTATTATGCAGATGTCATATTCATCCTTTACTTCTTCAAGTTTTTCTTTTAATACAAGATGACTTCCGACTTCACTGTCCAGTTCCCTTATTGCTCCGCTCAATGCTGCACTTCCGCAAAGTACTTCTACTCCGTTCCACTCTGTTTTTACTGCACATTCTTTTACGTTCATGTTTTCATTTATAAGGATTTCATCTACGGTATGTTTGATTTCTCCGCTATACGGGAGGGCACTTGTTGTATTCTTCTGGTCATCAAGATCTACCAGAAGGACTTTTTTATTCTTCAGTGAAAAGGCTCTTGCGAGGTTTAATGTTGATGTACTTTTTCCGTTGCCGCCTTTTCTCTGTACGACTGCAACTGTTTTCATGCTTCACCTCCTGCCTTTTCTTTTCTCTGTTCTCTTTCAAAGCTCTTCTTTGCTTCATGAACATAGCTGTTTACCTGACTGTAACAGCTTCTAAATGATGACAGGTTTACCACTGCAGTTCTTGACCTTACCTGTTCAAGAAGTTCTGCTACCTGTTCTCCTGAAAAATCAAAACGGCAGGATATTGTTCTGGATATTGGAATACATGATACTCTTTCAAGCGTACATCCTGAAAGGACAAGAAATGCGGCCTCGTACAGGTCGGTAATTTGAGCGGTCTGCATAGTGACAGTCCTCCTGGTATTTTTTTACGGAAAGAACTGCCTCTTTTAAAATAATGTTTTTTATGTTACTATTACTTTAATGACGGTTTTTCCGTTGTGTTTAGGCTCTGTTTCTGAAGGATCTGCCAGGATTGCATTCAGATTCAGGGCTTTTTTGTTGGGCTTTTCACAAACTGTGTCAAGCCATATTCTTGGTTTTTATTTTATGTTATTATAACATATCTTGTCAAGTTATATATTATAATATTTTTATGCCTAGACCTAGAAAAGAAAAACTTCCAGAACTCAATCTTTCTCAAAACATTGGTCAGAATATTGCCCGTATCCGAAAATCTCGCGGACTTACTCAAATTGAACTTGGTAATATTATTGGGATTAATCAATATCAGATTTCTGATTATGAAATTGGCAGACTTCATCTTTCCGATGAAATGATTATTCGTTTTGCAAAAGCTTTAAAAACTTCTTCAGATGATATTCTCGGATTAAAAACAAACGATAACGATATTGAAAAACCTTCTTTGAAAATCATTAGACGTCTTATCAAAATTGAAAAACTTTCTGACGTAGACCAGAAGTCTCTTCTCAAAACTATCGATATGTTTTTAAAAGCTGCTGAAAAATAATTTTTACAGTGTATGTCTTTTCACTTTCCAGACATACCAGTTTGTTAAACCCTTGTAAAATAAGCCTTTAAAAGCAAAAAACTGGGTTAAACCCAGTTTTTACCAGTTGTACCAGTTCTGTATTTTAATCATACACTTCACTGCGGTGACCTATTCTCACTATAGATATTATAAGTTCATTATCTTTTATTTCACATATCAGACGCCAGTCACCAACTCTGTAACGCCACAATCCTGCAAGATTGCTTGAAAGGCCTTTTCCTCGTGAACGGGGATCTGCAAGTTCTTCAAGTTCATGCACATATTTTACAATCTGCTTGCGGACACTTCCGTCCACTTTTTTTAATGTTTTTAAGGCTGTTTCTGAAAATATTACTTTCATAGACCAAGCTCTGCTTCTACTTCTGCAAGTGTATATGTTTTTTCTTTTCCGCTTCTGATATTTTTAATAACTTCTTCTGCTAAGAAAATATCTTCAAGGTCATCAAGATATTCATCTAGAAGATAATTATAATAAAATGATGCTGGACGTTTTGTCATTTTTGCAAGACGTTCAATTCTTGTTTTACTCTGAGGGTTTGATCTAAAATTTATTACTGCTGAATTAGTCATAATTACCTCCATTTGTAATACATTGTAATACAAATAGCTTTATATCGTCAACTATTTCCTTAAACTTTTATATTTACGCAGTAAATGCAAAAGTCGCTCCCGCAGGGCTTATTAAAACTGTTTGCTTTATTTTCCAGAAAGTCGCTTCGGCACAGCTTTTTACATCCGTGTAAAAAGCTTAAACAGAACACGCATTATTTTCAGCCGCCTTCCTGCCGGCTGTTCGTTCACGCTTTGCGTTCACAAAATAATGAATGTTCTGTTCACCTTCGCTTACATTTATTCTTCAATTTGCGGGAGCTTTTTAATTATATTCAGATCTTTTTGAATTTGTATTCGTCAAAAATTACATTTTTCTGCTGGTGTTTTAGCAGGTGAACAGAATGTACGTTATATGGCGGAGCGGACTGCAGCCACGACGGCTGCTGCATATAACG
>JAZQNJ010000009.1:0-14214 GCA_045627285.1 Treponema sp.
TTCAAGGTAGCCCATTGAGTAGCCTGGAAGAAGCTGAGTTTCGCCAGTGTAATCTTTATCGATTCCGGCAAAAATTTTGAAAAGAGATGATTTACCGGCACCGTTTTCACCGATAACACCGATTTTTGCACCGTAGTAATAGGAAATAGAAATGTCCTTAAGAACTACTTTTGTTCCATACGCGCGGGAAACGCGATCCATTGTGTAAATGATTTTTTTGTCGTCGAATGTCTTAGCCATGAGGGCATTATATCAGAACTTGCAGTTTAGTTATACAGTACACTCCTTAAAAACGGGCTTCCGTCCCGAACCTGTGTCAAAAAAAGGCTGCTTCGCGCCTTCGGATTTCGCTTCCGGAGCTGGTGCTTTTGGAGTTTTTCTGAGAAGGTTCTTATTTTTTGATTAGTTTGCTCTTAATGAATTTTAATTGATTATTAAAGAAAACTGCTCTCTATGGCTTTATAGTTTTTACTGTAAGAAAGCAGATGTAGAAATTGAAGTTCTGCAAAATCAGACTGCTTTATGTCTTAAAAGGCTGGTCAATAAGGACACTTGGAAGACACTTAAAGGAAAATGTAATGAAAAAGACTATTAAAACTCTGTTTGCAGCCGGTTTAATAATGGGAATGGCTGTAGTACCTTGTTTTTCTTCTACACTTAGCACAGTTAAGATAGGAGATGTAAAAGTGAAGGTTGGTCCTGGAGTTCTGATTGGAATTCCTGATGTAAAAATTGAAATTGACGGGGATGTTAAATATAAGGAAAACAGGCATATGGAAACAAGCAAAAGGCCTGTTTCTGTTGAAAAACATGAAGTTCCACACGTAAAAAAGCCTGTTGGAGACCATCATGACGGAAGGCCTGAACATCACAAAATAAAGAATTTTAATGAGCCGGGTCATCATAAACCGGAAGTTCATAGATGCTCACCACATCCAAAAGTACCTGCAGGAACTAAAAGGCCTTGCAGATAAAAAAAAAGGGGGACTGTCTAAAAAGCTCAATCACCGTGGGTTAAACTTTTTAGACAGTCCCCTATTTTATGAAAAATGATTAGCGTTTTTTTAAAGCAGGATAATTTTCTGCAATTGCCTTCATTTTGTTTTTATCATATTTTGCCTGATGAGGAACGATTACTTCTGTTACAACAGAAGATGTCTGGAATACCAGCTTATCGTCTTTGTCGGCGTTAAAGAACTGTGCAAGTACACCGTTAATCTTCATTGGTACAGGAGATTTATCTTCAATCTTTGTACAGTATTCTGCAAAAGCTTCTTCTGCTTTTTCTACATAAGTATAGTCTGTTGAAACTGTAATAACCTGTGATTTTTTAAGCTTAAACTGAGAGCCCGAAGTACCATCTTCCGAAATCCAGAAACGGATGAATTCTTTTTTCTGTCCTTTGTTTGAGGAGAGGAGCGGAAGTGCTCTTGTAAGCTGTTCATAGTCCATAAGTGAAGCAGATGAATTGTCCGAAAGAAGGATTTCTTTAAGCTCTTCAACTGAAAGTGTGTCAGATACTACGGCATAAAGCTTGTCTGAATCGATTGTTTTACCGATAAGGCCGTTATCGATGGCCAGGAAGGTTACTGTAGTTCCGGCAATTGACGAAGGTATTTTTTCTGCACCTTTTGGGGAAGAGTTGAATAATCTGCCGAAAGAGCCTTTTTTTGCTGTTTTTACAGCGACAAAGAAAGATTTGTCAGCATTTGTATACTTTGCAAAAGCTCCGCTGAGGAATTTTGAAGTATCAATGCTGTGTTCTGAATAATTAACACCTGGTGCATCTCTGCGTTCAACAGGGAATGAAAAGCCTTTTGCATTTGCATAGTCGTAAATTTCCAGTGCTGAAAGGTTCCAGCCTGAGAATGCAGGAGTTGCTTTTACGGCTGTCATGGCACCATCTGAAAGACCGGCAGGGAATTCTGAAATTCCTTCGCCTTTTGTAAGGTTGCTGTTTTCTTCTTCTGGAGCAGGACCTTCTTCGGCAGCTGGTTCTTCAACAGATGGAGTTTCTGCAGGAGATTCTTCTGGCTCAGTTTCTACTGTGATTTCAGCTTCTTCAGCCTGGGTTTCTGCTTCAGGTTCTTGAATTGTGATTTCTGTTTCTTCTGCAGCAGCCTGTTCAGGCTCAACAGAAGTATTGAAATCTATTGTAATTTCTGGTTCTTCAGAGTCTTCTTCAGGAATTACCACGATTATTGAAGAAGCATCAGATTCTGCTGCCTCAGGAGTATTTTCAACAGGAGAGTCTTCTGAAATACTGATTTCGGCAGTTTCTTCGGCGGAAGGAATTTCAACTGTTTCTGTTTCATCGATTGTAACTGTAACTTCTGGAACAGTTTCTTCTTTTTCAGGTTCCTGGAATTCTGTAACGTCAGGTTCTTCGATGACAGATACCGAAGGGATTTCAATAATATCTGCTATTACCGAAGCTGATGGTTTTACAGGATCTGGAATTTCTGTAACTTCAGGTTCTTCTACGGCAGCAACTTCTCTTACTGCTGGAGCTGGTTCTGTAGCTGCGGCAACTGGTGCTGCACTGATTGTTTCTTTTACTTCTGGAACTGCAACTGATTTGACAGCTGCTGGTTCCGGTGCCGATGCTTTTTTGGCAGGTTCAGGCTTTTTAACTTCAGAATTAGGTTTTGCAGCAGCTGCTGGAACGAATGTATTTCTTGGGTCAGCAGTTACAATCCACAGGTCGTTCTTTTTGAGGCTTTTTGCAACTGAATCTTTTTTGACTCTGGCAGCATTTCTGTCTGAAAATTCATCTGAAAGAAGAACACGATAGTACTGAACGCCTTTAATGATAGAAGGTTCAATAACAACTGAATAACCTTGTTTTGAAAGGTTTGCAGAATAATTTGTTGCATAATCCAATCTTTTGAAAGATCCCATGCAGACAAACCAGGAATCGGCAAATGCAGATGCAGAAATAAGAAGCATCAGCATTGTCATTTTTAATAATTTGAAATTTCTCATATTTAAATGTTACGGCAAAAATGAAAAAAAATGAATAAAAAAATATGTTTAGAATTATGATTTTTACAATGTTTTATTAAAACCAGCCTGGAACAGTGACAAAATGACGCAAACTGTACGGTAAAAATGTTCTCTTAAAGGCCGGTTCCTTCATCGATACCCATCATAATATTCATGCACTGAACTGCGGCACCAGAAGCACCTTTTCCCAGATTGTCGAAGCGGCTTGTAAGGATAAGGCGGTCATCGTTTCCACAGATAAAAATCTGCATATTGTTTGTTCCCGCCAGAGTATTTGCAGGAATAAAACTTTCTGTAAGGGTACCTTCTCCCATAAAGTCTGCACATTTTACAAAACGGCTTGAATTATAGTGCTCCTGGAAAATTTCTGTGAGTTGCGGCCCTGTAAGTTTTTTGTTCATAAGGCGTGTGTGAAGACCTACAGTAACTGTCATGCCCTGAAAGTAGTCGCAGACATAAGGGGCAAAAATCGGCTTGTAAGCAAGGCCCGAAACCTTCTGCATTTCCGGGAGGTGTTTGTGTTCCTGTGTAAGGGCATAAAGCCTTGGAGATTTTAGTTCCGGATTGCGGTTCGGATCTTCGTACTGAGCGATGGCTTTTTTACCTGCTCCTGAATAACCGGAAACGGCGTGACAGACAACAGGGTAGTCAGGACTTATGATTCCATTCTTAACAAGTGGATAAACAAGGGAAGCAAATCCTGAGGCATAACATCCAGGGCCAGCAACACGGTTTGAAGACAGGATGCGGCTGCGGTGCTCTGGAGAGAGTTCTGGAAATCCGTATGCCCAGTCTGGATTTGTCCGGTGGGCTGTTGAGGCATCGATAATGCGGACTTTGGGATTTGTGCAGAGGCTTACTGCTTCAATGGAAGCTGCATCCGGGAGACAGAGAAATGTAAAATCTGACGCATTGATCATCTTTGCTCTTTCTGCAGGATCCTTGCGTTTTTCTTCATCGATTAAAAGAATTTCAATATCGTTGCGGTTTTCGAATCTTTCGTAGATTTTAAGTCCTGTTGTTCCTTCTTTTCCATCAATGAAAATCTTGTACATAATTCCAAATCTCCTTGGCTGCGTGAGGGATAGGAGCACCAGCGTCAGCTGTCCCTTTGGGATGAAGCGTCAGCGGAAGTGCGGATAGCCCGACGGCACTTGTGCCGGCACGTCCTTTTCCTTTAAAAACTATAAACTTTTTGACCGATAAATTCACTATGGAAAAGAAATTTTTTGGAATGATTTTTGGGGCTGTTCTTTTTGCTGCGGCAGTTTGTGAAGCTGATGCTCAGGAAGTTAAGATTTTATATTCTGGCAGCAGAGGTTACTCTCTTGTGGAACGCACAAACCTCAGACGATATGTTAACGGCAAGTATGTGGGGCTAACAAGCAGGGAAGTGCGGTCTTTTATAAGTCCTTCTGAACCACCGTCCAGAAAATTCAAGGCAAAAGGGTCAATTTACGAAAAAGACCAGTGGTACGACGGGAATTTCTACGTTATGGAAGAGACCCTGCGGAATTCAAGGTCTGCTGCTGCGGGCGTTCATGATTCCATACTTTCTGTTTTTCATATTTCTCAGGAAGGTAAGCTGACCATGTACAGGGACAACGGATACCCAAGTTTTAGAAGTTTTCCGGCCTATACAGTTGAAAAAGTAAAACCTGGTGACAGCTGGAGGGCACAGGCTGAAAGGGCTGTAGATCCGCTGAATAAAGGTGTTTTTACAAAGATGCCAATGGAAGTTCTTTATACTTTTAGCGGTGAGGAAGAATACAAGGGAAATCAGGTTTACAGAATAAAAGCCCTGTGGCAGACAAATTACAGTGCTACCGGTTCGAGCTGGGATCCTGCCGGTGACGGAAGTTTAAAACGGGCTGGGGGCGGTCACAAGGCGGATATTATTGTTTTGAAGGAGTCAGGAATTCCAGTTCTTGTAATTGATTCTGTTGATGAAACTTTTATTTATGCTGATGATTCTCAGGTTAATTTTAAGGGCACAATCACTATGTTTACGGAATTTCCTCCTGCCCTGGATACTCAGAAGCTTATGACTGTATTGAACAGGGTTGCTGTTGTAAATGGAGGAAGTGATGTAAACGGAGTTGAGAGTGGAGATGCTGTTACATCCACCGCCGGCCGGGGCATGACCGGAGATGTCAGCACATCTGGTGGAGGCCTTGGAAGAACAGAGATTGCGGTGGCACCGGCGGGTGGACATGGCATGGCCGGAGATGTCAGCACATCCGGTGGAGGCAGGGGCATGGCCGGAGATGTCAGCACATCTGGTGGCGGCCGGGGCATGGCCGGAGATACCAGCACATCTGCCGGCGGCACTTCAGACTCATCAAACAAGATTATCGCAGAAGAGACGGCAGCAGGAATAAGACTCAGCATCAGAGACATAAAATTTGCTCCTGACAGTGCCGAAGTTCTTTCGTCAGAGAAGGAGCGTCTGGATCAGATTGCAGAAGTTCTTAAGGCGGCCCCTGAATCGCAGTTTCTGGTGGAAGGTCATACTGCCAGCGTAGGGCGTCCTCAGGGCGAACAGACCCTTTCTCAGCAGCGTGCAAGAAGAATTGCAGAGGAACTTGTGCTGCGGGGTGTAAAATCAAGTGCATTTATTTGCCGTGGGTGGGGAGGAACAAAGCCTGTAGCTTCAAATGACACAGAAGAGGGCAGAGCCCAGAACCGTCGTGTAGAGATTACCATTCTCAAATAAAAAGCAGCGAAACTATAGAAAAAAATAAATGCAACGAATTGTTATAGAAAAAATTGTGGAAAATACCAGATATATTTCTTAAAATATGAGTATGTTTATTCTAAAGAAGTATGCATCCAGGCTATCCTTCAGTATTGATGACTATATGGAGCTGCGTCCTTCAATCAGAATCAATAATTATACTTCTCTACGGTCAATAACTTTTATAGCATCGTTTTTGTTTGCGATACTGTCTGCTCTTTCAGTATTCAAATTCGGCAGTATTGATAATTACAGGACAAAAGCATATTTTGCATACTTTATTTCGACATTGCTGATTTTTTTGCTGTCAAATCCGGTAGTAAAAAAGTTTCCATCAGCTGTGGCTGTTTTTGTCTATCTTTTTATGATTGAGGTTCATTTCTTCGGCATTGCCATAGGAACCGTTCATGCAACAATACATCCGGCTACAACTTACATAGTTCTTCTTTTTGTAATTCCAATTATATTTATTGACCGGCCATGGCGAATTGCCCTGTTTAATCTTATAAGCGGCACCGCATTTCTCTGTCATTCTTACCATTTTAAAGCATTCGATATTTTCTTCCTTGATTTTACAAACTTTGTAAGTTTTTACGTTTTAGGTATTGTTTGCGGAAGGTATTTTAACTCTACAAAGATGGCAGCTTTAAAGCTTCTTCGTGTTGTGGAAACAGAGCGTGATACTGATAATCTTACAGGTGTTTTTACAAAAGCTGCATTTTTGAGAGAAATGGAACGTCTTCTCTCCATAGACAACAGCCGTGGACTTTTTCTTATGATTGATGTGGACAATTTTAAGAATTTTAATGACTCCTTCGGTCATGATTACGGCGATGTGGTTCTGTCAAAGATTGGTGAGTGCATGAGAAACTCTTTCCGTCAGTCAGATCTTCTGGGTCGTTTTGGAGGAGATGAATTTTTCGTATTTATTCCAAGCACAAACGATACGGATATTGCTCTTTACCGTGCTAAAACACTGCAGCTTCATCTTAAGGAAGAATTAAAGCTTCCTGACAACAGTGGAAACAGTGTTACATTAAGTATAGGAATTGCACATTGTTCCGGATTTGAAACTTATCAGAGCCTGTTCAAAAAAGCAGACCAGGCTATTTATGAAGCAAAGGCCAACGGTAAAGATACAATTGCCGTTAAATAGCAAAAATTTCCTGACGGTGAATTTTCCCCAGTTGATGAACAGCATTCGGTTTTGACAGGATGCTGTTTTTGTTTGTAAAGGACTCAAGATCAATGGTAAACCGGTTCATGGAAAAATGTTGAAATACAAGAACTTTGTCCCAGGCAGAATGAGCTGAATGAAATGACGGGGAGTTTCCTGCATCAAGATACATTTTTTTCAGGTGATCTCTATAATCAGTAAAGAGGCCGTTTCCTTTAAGTTCAGCATAGCCTACAAGCCAAAGTTCCGGGGTTGTTTCCTCAGATTCAGCGGCACTGCATAAATTGATGTGAAGTTCTGCAGTTTTTTCTGCCATCCACAATGTACTTTTATTGATTGCTTCCTTCAATTCCGGACTGCCGTTTTTTACAATAGATTTAAGGTGAATTGTTTTGGCGGAATGTACAGGAGTCTTGTTCAGGATGATTACATTTTTGCGGAAGCAGGTGTTGAACTCAGGATTTTTCCGGAAGAAACTTTCTGCAAGTTTTCCTGCCTGGCCAACAAGATACTTCTGGTTAGCGGACATCTGTTCGTTTTTTCCAGGATTATCCCCAATGACAATTTTGGTAATAAGACTGTCTTCTGTTAGTTCATCCAGGGCTGTGTTGTATACTACGGGAGTTTCTATCTCATAAAAAGGGACTCCTCCATCTGCAGCGGCTTTTGCCTGAAGGGGGGCAAGTTCTTTTCCGAACCTTAAATTAAAATCCTGGCAGTATGCTTTGAGTTCTTTTCTAAAATTGTCAAAAATCTGAAACTGGCGGCTATTCATATCAACATTTTACTTAAGACTGCGAAATAAATCAGCAGGTGCGGTCATAAGAATTCCATCAGAAGAATTATTGTGGAGGCTTGGGAAAAAATTTTTTATGGTTCTCAGTTCATTAAAACCGAGAGTTTTGTAAATATGACGGGCACCGGTCCATTCCTGATTTACCAGGAGAAGAACAGTTTTTAGTGAAGGAAAAGTACCACAGAGGGAACAAAGGCAATCATTAAAAAAAGGCAAAGCGAGGTGCTGGCCTCTGTATTCTGGGAAAAGTGCAAAGGAAGAAGCATAAAGTACCGGCCCGGAAATATCGTGAACTTTTGCAGGGGAATGTCCCAGTTCAAAAAAATCATTGCTGGGAGGAACACAAGACCAGATTTCCGAACAGAAATAACCGGCAGTAGCGGCGTGGCCTTTTTTTAGGACAGTTTCATCAGAGGCATCCTGCAGCAACAGAAATCCCTGTGGGAAAGTACGCATCCGCTCTTCAAAAACAGACTGTTTTTCCTGAATTGCAGGAATAAAAGCAGACCGTTCAATCATCATGATGTCAGAGATATCGAAGTGTTCAGCAGGTACAATTTTCATAATAAAAGCATAAGCAGAAAAAAGGTGAATGACAAGGTCAAAAGGACGGCCCTTCGGGCAACCTGCTTTCCGCACTTCCGCACAAAGTGCTACATCCCTCCGGGACTGCTGCCGCAGGTGCTCCAATCAGGCGTAAAAAAAGCCTTATGCAGAAATAATACTTTCTACATAAGGCTTAATAAAAAAGTTTTAACTATTTGTTCTGTTTAAAACTCACAGTATAGAAAGAAAATTTTCCACAGCTGTCTAAGAATTCAACTTGCGGTGGCTGAGCCCTTTGGCAGGCTAACTGACCGATGCAGTCAATATATATTAGACAGCTTCCAGGATAAACTATTCCATGAACTCTTCATTGCTGTAGGCTGCTTTAAGGATTTCCTTAATGTCTGCAACAACTGGAACTC
The DNA here is from genome assembly GCA_045627285.1 of Treponema sp. Taxonomy (GTDB): domain Bacteria; phylum Spirochaetota; class Spirochaetia; order Treponematales; family Treponemataceae; genus Treponema_D. The sequence goes on from JAZQNJ010000009.1 coordinate 8,685, forward strand.
TTGGGTTTGCTGGAGAACACTGGTCTTCGAAAGCCAGGAAGGCAAGTTTATCAAGAGAATCCATGTAGGTTTTTTCGTCCAGCCCCTGACTCTTGAAGTTCATCTTGATTCCAACCTTCTTACCAAGTTCACCACAAGCCTTAGCATAGCTTTCAACACCTTCTGCAGTTGTTTTTGCAGGAAGACCAAGCATGCGGGCAAGTTCAGCATATCGTTCGGCAGCCTTGTAGTAGTTATATTTAGGCCATGTAGAAATTTTTGTTGGCTGTGTTCCGTTGTAACGAACTGTGAATGGAAGAAGGATAGCGTTTGCACGTCCGTGTGGAACGTGGAATTCACCACCGATTTTGTGAGCCATAGAGTGGTTCATACCAAGGAACGCATTTGCAAAGGCCATACCTGCCAGACAAGAAGCGTTGTGCATTTTTTCCTTTGCTTCATAATCTTCTGCACCGTTTTTGTATGAGCGTTCCAGATATTGGAATACCATTTTAATTGCCTGGAGACAGAGTCCGTCTGTAAAGTCATTTGCCAGAGTAGAAACATAAGCTTCTGTAGCGTGTGTAAGAACGTCCATACCAGTATCTGCAACGATAGAAGCAGGAAGTCCCAGTACGAAAGAAGGATCGATGATTGCAACTGTTGGTGTAAGGCTGTAGTCAGTAAGAGGATATTTTTTGTTTTCTTCTTTATCTGTAATAACAGCAAAAGGAGTTACTTCTGAACCTGTACCTGATGTTGTAGGAATACAAACGAGCTTTGCCTTTTTACCAAGCTGTGGATAGCGGAATGCGCGCTTACGGATATCCATAAACTTCTGTTTAAGGTCATCAAAGTTAACTTCTGGATTTTCGTAGAAGAGCCACATACCTTTTGCAGCATCCATTGCAGAACCACCACCAATAGCGATGATTGTATCTGGTTCAAAGCTGCGGATAAGTTCAACGCCCTTGCGAACTGTCTGGATAGAAGGATCTGGTTCAACATCGCAGAAAAGCTGATACTGAACAGGTTCGTGGCGCAGTTTGAGCTGGTCAGTGATTTTATCAACAAAACCGAGCTGTACCATTGAGCGGTCACAAACGATTACTACTTTATGTAATCCCTTCATCTGGTGAAGATATTCGATAGAATCTCTTTCGAAGTAGATTTTATTTGGAAGCTTGAACCACTGCATATTGTTGCGTCTCCGTCCTAATTTTTTGATGTTCAAAAGGTTTACAGCACTTACGTTGTCGTCAGTAGAGTTGTGTCCATAAGATCCACAACCAAGAGTAAGTGATGGAATGAATGAGTTGTAAACATTACCGATTCCACCAAAAGTTGAAGGTGCGTTCCAGATGATACGGATTGCAGGAACAAGGTCACCAAAGCGTTCAGCAAGTTTTTTATCTTTTGTATGGATTGCAGCTGAGTGTCCAAGACCGTTAAAGCGAACAGAGGCTTCTGCTTTTTTGAGACCGTCTTCTGTGTCTTCAGCTTTTACGATTGCAAGAACAGGAGAAAGTTTTTCTCTTGTTAAGCATTCTGATGGACCTACATCTTTACATTCAGCCATGATGATTGTTGTTCCTTCAGGAATTTCAAATCCAGCATTTTTGGCTAGGACTGCAGGGTACATACCTACAATATCAGGGTTGAGTTTTGCTACGCTTGGATCATCAGTTACACCGAACATGTATTTTTCAAGCATTTTCTTTTCTTCAGGAGTTGCAAGATATGCTCTGTATTCCTTGAAGAGTTTAAGTGCATCTTTATAGATTTCTTTGTCGATGATGGCTGACTGTTCAGAAGCACAGATCATACCATTGTCGAAAGATTTTGACATTACGATGTCATTTACGGCCTGTTTAAGGTCACATGATTTTTCTACATAGGCAGGAACGTTTCCGGCACCTACACCAAGGGCTGGTTTACCCTGTGAGTATGCGTTGCGAACCATGGCGTTTCCACCAGTTGCAAGAATTGTTGAAACTCCATCATGTCCAATAAGAAGGTTAGTTTTTTCCATAGATGGTTTTTCAATCCACTGGATACAGTTTTCTGGAGCACCTGCTGCAACTGCTGCATCGTATACAACTTTTGCTGCTGCAATAGAACACTGGATTGCACTTGGGTGGAATGAGAATATGATCGGGTTGCGTGTTTTGAGACAGATAAGTGCCTTAAAAATGGCGGTTGATGTAGGGTTTGTTACTGGTGTAAGACCTGCTACAACACCAACTGGTTCTGCAATCTTTACGATGCCTGTAACTTCGTCATCATCTACAATACCTACAGTTTTAAGATGACGCATGTTGTTTACAACATATTCACATGCAAAAAGATTCTTAGTAGCTTTGTCTTCAAATACTCCGCGGCCAGTTTCTTCAACAGCCAGTTTTGCCAGTGCACCGTGCTGGTCAAGGGCAGCAACACTGGCTTTTGCTACAATGTAGTCAATTTTTTCCTGGTCATAATTTGCAAAGTCATCAAGAGCCTTTAATGCTTTTGAAACAAGGCCGTTAATTTCTTTTTGATCTTCTGTTAATGTTTCGCTCATAAAAATTTCTCCTGCGATTATAACTATTCCTTAATAATATATCGGTTTAAAAGAATTCCAAAGGTGTTTAATCTTAAATAATGAAAAGTTAGTGACTTGATATGGAAAAAATTTGAAAATTTAAAAATCGTCTGTTTATAATTGTAAGATGATGACGGGACTTTATAAAAAGTTTTAATGTCGTATATTTTTTTTTGCTTCAGAGAGGTGCTTAAATGAGAATTAATCTTAAATTCAAAATGGGAATTCTTACAGCTGGACTGCTTGTTTTTTCAACATCTGTGCTGGGAGTTATCTCATTAAGAAGTTCCCGGGTCGAAATAACAAAATCCGTAAATCAGTATCTGGACCTGCTTTCAGAAAAAGCAGCAGTCGAGATTCGTGATATGAATGAAGCGGAATTCAGCATGCTTCGTTCTCTGGCAAACTTATCTTATGTTACAGACAATTCCATGTCGACAAAAGAAATTAACAGAACTTTATCTGAACTTTCAAGAATCAATAAAGACAAATATGAAAACGTTGCTTATTACGACGCTTACGGTGATTCATATACAGCAGACGGTCGTCTTATTAATTTTAAGGGACGACCATATTTTGAACAGGCTATGGCAGGAAATGAATTTGTAACAGATCCTATTTTCAGTAACGTTACAAACAATATCCTTCAGTTTTATTCAGTGCCTGTATATGGAAATGACGGCCAGGTTACTGGTGTAATGGCTTCTGTAATTAAAGGTGACAGACTTTCTGTTTCAGTAGAAAAAATTGATATTGGTGACGGATACCATCCTGTAATCATAAATCAGGAAACAGGTGCTGCTATTGTCGATGTAAATTCAGACAGCGGGGCATTTGAGGATATTGATAAAAACCCAGAAATGGCAAACATCATAAAGATGCTCCGAAATGATGAAACAGGTAGATTCGTTTATAATGATCCTGTTACAAAAACTAAAATGGCCGGAAGTTTCCATGCGGTAGAAAATGCAAAATGGTCAGTTTATTGTGCTGCTCCTTATGATTTCTTTTATCAGGAATATTACAATGCCAGAATAGCGATTGTTGTGGGAAATATTGGTTCCATCATTATTACTCTCATTGTTTTATTGATTCTTCTGACAATTCTCTTTAAGCCTCTTGTGTCTGTTAAGACTGCCATTACAGAAATTGCCAGTGGAAATGCGGACCTTTCAAAAAGAATTCCTGATGCCACTGAAGATGAAATCGGTGATGTTGTAAAAGGATTCAACAGCTTTACAGAGAAACTTCAGGAAATTGTTGCTGAGTTAAAAAAATCAAATGCAAATCTTGGAACAGCCGGCGAGAACCTTAATTCCAGCACTGAAGAAACTGCGGCTTCAATTCATCAGATTATTGCAAATATTGAATCCATCCACGGACAGATTAACAGCCAGAGTGACAGCGTAAATCAGACTGCTGGAGCCGTTAATGAAATTGCATCAAATATTGAATCTCTGGAAAGAATGATTAATACCCAGAGTATGGGAGTTGAACAGGCAAGTTCGGCAGTTGAGCAGATGATGGGTAATATCTCTTCAGTAAACCAGTCTGTTGAAAAAATGGCTGAATCTTTTGAGAAGCTGGAAAAAAGTGCAACTCAAGGTGCTTCAATTCAGACAAATACTGCAGAGCGCATCGAACAGATTCGGGCTCAGAGTGAAACACTTGTTGAAGCAAACAAAGCCATTGCATCAATTGCTTCTGAAACAAATCTTCTGGCCATGAATGCAGCCATTGAAGCGGCTCATGCGGGAGATGCAGGAAAGGGATTCTCTGTAGTTGCTGATGAAATCCGTAAGCTTTCTGAAACTTCGGGACAGCAGTCAAAAACAATTGGTGATCAGCTTAATAATATACGCGGGGCTATCGAAGCTATGGTTGATGTTTCGTATAAATCAACATTAGCGTTTGAAGAAGTAAACCGCCGCATTGAAGAAACCGACCAGCTTGTTCGTCAGATTAAGGGAGCCATGGAAGAACAGGCCATCGGTTCAAAACAGATTACAAACGCTCTGTCGGACATGAATGACAGTACTCTGGAAGTAAAAACTGCTGCCAGAGAAATGACTGCCGGAAACAAGGCAATCCTGGATGAAATACAGACCCTGCAGAATGTTACTTCTGTCATGAAAAACAGCATGCAGGAGATGTCTGTTGGTGCAGCAAGAATCAACGAGACAGGTTCTTCGTTAAGTGCAATTTCAAATCAGATGCATCAGAACATCGATGCCATTAACGTTCAGATTGATAAGTTTGAAATATAAAGAAGTCTTTAAAAATTGCAATTTATCGGCAGTCAGTTCTGCAGGAAAAGGTCCTGAACTTTCGCCAAATTATGATAATAAAAAGGGCTGCCCCATACTTTTGGGACAGCCCTTTTTGTTATTCTTCTGTAAACTCACTAACCAGCTGACTTACTGTCTGCTTAGCATCGCCGTAAATCATAACTGTGTTGTCGTTTGTAAACAGGGGGTTTTCTACGCCTGAGAAGCCTGTACCTTTACCGCGTTTAAGTACGAATACTGTGCGGGCTTCGTGTGCGTTAACGATTGGCATACCGTAAAGTGGTGAGCTTTCGTCGTTGATGGCATCAGGGTTAACTACGTCGTTGGCACCGATTACGATTGCAACATCAACATTGCTCATCTGTGGGTTCATTTCGTCAGAAGTTTTGAGCTGTTCGTAAGGAACATTTGCTTCTGCAAGAAGAACGTTCATATGACCAGGCATACGGCCTGCTACCGGGTGAATTGCAAAGTTAACTTCTGCACCGTTTGCTTCAAGCTTGTCGCTGAGTTCCTTTACTGCGTGCTGAGCCTGAGCTACAGCCATACCGTAACCTGGAACTACTACAACGCTCTTTGCAGCTTCAAGAATCATGAATGCATCTTCAACAGACATAGACTTTGGTTCTTTTGCAGGACCAGCAGCGCCCTTCTTTTTTGCACCGCCAAAGCTCTTGAA
>JAZQNJ010000010.1:0-6649 GCA_045627285.1 Treponema sp.
CCGAATTTTGACTGGGCAATGCGGATTTCCTTCTGTTCTGGAGTAAGTCCTGTGTCATCCAGATCTGCTTCCATTTCACGAAGTCCGTTTGCTCTTTCCATGGCCTCAGCTTCTGCATCCAGACGGGAGAGTTCTGCGTTCATTTCCTTTGAATCGCGTTCATCATTTGCCTGTTCAACACCGTTGTTGTGGTCTTCCATCTGTTTCTGTTTGTTTGCGACAAGTTTCTGATAGTTCTCAGCTTCTACTTCTTCGATTTTTGTCTGGAGTTCATTCCAGTCAGTTTCTGCCCAGTCTGAAAGACCTGTAGAAGGGTAGAGGTCTTTTATGATTGCCTTTGCGGCCACGCGGATGTCTTCTGTTTCCTTTGAATCAGGAATATCATCAGCAACGCCGCCATCAATTTCCCTGTAATCCTTTGTAAAGGAAGTGTAGTCCCAGCCGTATTCATCGCTCTGCTGAATGTGGATGTAGTCTCCGTTGTTCTTATTCACAACGGCAATTTCCAAAGCATTTGGATTTACAGAGTTGAGAAATTCAACTTCTTCTACCATTGGCTTGAGAACAGAGGTTTCTTTTTTTGCCTCAATTCCTTCTTTTGCCTGAGCGAATGCCTCATGAACTGCATCTTCTCCATACATATCCGAAAGTTTTGAGAGAATGTCATTAAGACTCGAACCGTTCTGAACCATTGCGGCAAGTTCATCTTTCTCTGAGGCTTCTGTGATGATTTTTACTTCCTGGTTTTCAGGAAAGTAGGTTTCTTTGATATGGTTTGCAAAGTTGAGGCTGTTTTCAGCAGCAGCGTTCTTTGGATACCATACGTTGTGATTTCTTGAATAGAACCAGCCTTCTTTTTTGAGTTCCTCGCGGATTTCTTCAGCTGGTTTTCCGTTAAAGCGAATGTTAGCTCTTTTGAACTGTTCGCTGTTGATAATCTCCATAGTTACTGGAGTTGTTGTGTTTTCTGCCATAAGTTGTATCTCCTTGTTGTAAGTGCAGTTGCTAACGACTCATTCCAGAGTCACGGTCTCTGTTTTTTTTATTTTGTTGATTTATTTCTTCACGAACTTTCTTGTGTTCAAGATTGAAATCCTTTGCAGTGTAGGCTTTTGCATATTGGGTCCCTGCATCTAATGTCCTGCATATTTCTCTGCCAGCTTTCCAAGGCTCAATTTTTTGCTCTGCAGTTGTATTGATGATTTTTTCGAACATCGAATAACAGATTGCTTCTGATTGAGGATTAATTTCATTTTTAATAGAAGAACCTGTAGCCATGCTGCAAACATGTCTTGCCTGAGTATTCAGAAGAGAGGAAAAATTGATTTTATCTATTGAAAGAGAACCAGGAGTTTCGTAAAGACTTGAGGCCTTTTCACATACTGTTTTTAGCGATTCTTTGATTCTATCTAGTTCTGGAATTTTTCCATTTTTCGATTTCTGAACATTATGCAAATAATTGTTGAAGTTCTCTTGTGAATAGAGATCAACATTTTGATTTGCCGTTTGAAGATGTTTTTTTACAGCTTCCTGTGATCGGGCATCAAGAGAATCTAAATTGTATAGATATTGAACCTTTGTCTTTGTTCCACCTTCAGCAATATAAAGCTCATTTTCAAAAAGATGAGTTGGATTTGCATATTTGGTCATGCAAAGTGCTGGCTGGGCATTCTTAACCAAATTGATTGAGATGCCTTCATGCTGCAGCTTGTCTAAAACATCCCCATAAATCCAGGTTGAAGATTTATAGTTGTTACTGGCTGCAATCTGTTCGAGAGCTATAAGGTTTTCATCATTGATAATCTTTCCTGTTGAAAGTTCGACAGGCATTGATGATGGTTTTCGAGAGAATTGTGGTAATGTTCCAGCTTCAACGTTCTTCTTTACCGCTTCATAAATTTGGTTGTAGAAGTATTCGTCGGGAGTAAGGTTATGGTTAAAAGCGGAACCATCACGCCACTTCGTCTGAAAATAAGTTATCATTAAAAGTCCTTGGGCGGACTTCTTTTAACGTTTTTAGTTACTTAAGTTTTTAGTTATCCTAAAAGCACATTTCCATGTCAGGTTTCTTCTGTTTAGGAGCTACATTTTGGTTATTTTCAGCTGCTAGAGTTCTGCAGATGTCAGCACCACGCTTTTCAGCTTCAAAGAGCAGATTGGAAAGGGTAGGCATGTTTTTGTCACGCTTGTCAGGTTCACGGATATCGTTTTCCAAAGTAGGCATGAGTTTCCCTTTGAATTCTTCTGCAATCTGTGGATCAACAGAAAGTTTCATTCCAGAACGGCAGGCGGCGATGTAAGTACCAAGATATTCTTTTGGTTCACTTGAAGCGATAACCATAGAAACATCTTTAAGATTGTCCATCTGCTGAATCTTTTCCTTTGTTGCATTTATAATGCCTTCGGGATTCTGAGTCTGTTCTGGGAAGAAAAGCGATGCTACATGAATTTCACCTTGTTCATCCTTGAAGTTATAGAAAACTCCTTTTTCATTTTCTTTGATGCTGTTTTCTAATGCACCAATTGTTGAGCGCGGAAATACGATATTTGAATTGTATCCGTTTTCCATTTTTGCAAACTGAACTGGAATGAGACGACCGGCTGGAAGACAGTAACCTGATGCACCATTGTAGATAGGTTCTGCTTTGATTGTTCCAGAAGCGTCTGGAAGGAATGGAGCCTTGTTTTCTTCAAGACCACGTTTCATCACTTTTGCGTTGTGATGGGGAATCCAGAATCCGTTGAATTCATCTTTAGATACTGGCTTTTCGAATGGATTGTTCTGTTCCATATTTTAATCTCCTTTTGATAGTAGAACTTAGATGTATTTGCTGGGAGACAAATATACAAGTTTTATTACATCATAAAAAATACAATGTAATAATATAAATATACTACAATTCGATTATTAAATCAATATTTGTATATATACATTTTAGAAATATAGTTGTATAAATATAAATGTGAGATACAATATTACTGTACATGTGCCGCAAACTACGAATGTGTCTTACACTCTATTTGCGAAAGGTTTTAATATAGAAATTCCTCAACTATCACAAGATGAATCTGAATACATTTTTAAATTCCTAGGTGGTACTGTCGCAGTACTTTTTTATAACTTTGGTAAGTTCAAGAAGGCTTATGTTGTAACCGGATGGCAGGATGAAAGGGATGGGGAACCAGTAACTCTACCTGGTGTGGATGGAGATCTTTGTATTCTCTTTTCAGTTAGGGGAAAGAAATACTTAATCCTCGATAAGATAATTAAATATCTTTCAGAGAATGATGAGTATGAGATTTTTCAAATGCCTTTGAACTTCTGGTATAAGCTCGGAACCCTCATTGAACTGCATAAAACTAGAAAATCGTATATCAAAAACATCTATTTATTATGTAAAGAAGATGGAAAGAAGTTCTATTGCAGTCAAGGAGAATTAAAGGCTGATGGACTTGAAAAAGAGATATTGGGCTTTTGCTCTGAACCAAGGGCAAAAAAAGAGATTGCAGAATATTGCGGTTATAAGAATCAAAGGGCTTTTGCCTCCAGGTATTTGAAAACACTTGTAGAGCAGCAGCTTTTAAAATATGAAAACGGGAAATATTTGGCATAGAGGTCAATAAAATGAAGAACACAAATAATGAAACAGAAAAAATGACTTATGTTAGAAAGGCACTTACTGAATTGATACAGAAAAGGGAACTTCGTTCCTGGTGTATGGAGCGAGAGCTTCCTCATTCAACAGTTTACAGTGTGGCAGTAGGATCTGAGATTCCTCCTTTTGCTTTAATCTGTAAAATGCTTCCATATTTTTCTCCTGCAGAATGGGTTTATTTTACTGATGAGGAAATCCCTTATAAGCATAAGACTTTACCTGTATTTAATCCGAAGGATTTTTCTGTGTTTATTAAAAAACATAAACTTGATTACATGGAAATTGCAACAAAACTTGGAATATCTGAAGTTAATGCAAAGAATATTTTCCTTCATAGAAGAGCTAATCTTTCTTTGCTGCAGATTCGAAAACTGACTTCAGAAGTAAACCCAGAAGAGTTCTTTACAGTTGCCGATGATTCTGTAGATGGTCTTTTTTATCCAGAGAGAGGTGATATTGTTTCACTGAGTGGTAAGAATATTCTGGTTCTGTCGAAGAATAAAGATAATAGCCAGAACGGTTGTTTTGTGGGTGTGGTTGTTACTGATAATTCTGCTGATTCAATTTCTATTAAAGGTGAAAAGATAGATGGTTTTGTCGCAATCCGAGATATGAGCAGTTTTACTTATGCCAGACGTAATCCTGTTTTAGTGGATAAGGTAGATTCTGAAAAGATGAAAGATGTGTTGAAAACATATAAGCAGCTTTTTTCTTAATATAAAATAAAGACAAGTTAAGGGGGTATCCTTCAGCTTTTTACTGAAAGATACCCCCTTATTTTTTACTGGTTATACGGACAGTTTCTTGTTTCGGTTATTACGTTAATCTGGAATTCCTGAGAAACTCCATTGTGTGTAATGGTTACATAAAGAATGTCTGTATTAACAGTGGAAACGACCTTTGTTGAATTTGAATTAACCAATTGAGCTGGCTGGTTTCCTGTCTGTCTAGCATCCCAAGGTCCAGCTGCAACATTTCCGTTCCAGTGAAGAATTGCATCATGGGCAGGTCTCCAATACCATGGAATAGAACGGTATTCTTCAATGCTCATGCGAGTATTTGCTTTGGCAGGAATCTCTTTCTTCCAGTAACGTGTTGGTGAAAGGTAGAAGTCTGCATTGAAATCTAAGAAGCCAACATCATTGACTTGCCAACTAAAATTAGTTTTAGGATCAAGCTGGTTATCAGCATTCTCATAAGTAATTGTCTGAGAAGGTCCGTTTGGAGTATCAACTGTGTGAGTAATTTCTTTTACTCCCATAGGAACATACCATACGGGAATTAAATATTCCTGAGTAACGGTGTCCTCTGTGTTTTTAATTACAACCTGATTGCTGATTCCGTTAGTAAGCTTTGTATTCTTTGTATTGCTTACTCGTTTATCAAGCCTTGATGAGCTAAGGTTCCAGTTGATTTTTTCTTCAAGGTCAAAGTTCATTGTCACTGTTTCGCCATCACCGATATACAAGATGTTACTTGCACTATCGTAGCGAGAGAAACTTCCGACTTTTGAAACTATTGTAGGTTTAAGAGTAACCTTTGGATAAACGAAACTTAATTTTACGGTTTTTGTTCCAATAGTTTCGCCAGTATCCTTGTTAGTTGCTTTAACTGTGATAGTTTCAGAGCCTTCTCCAGTTGGAGTAACCTTGATAGTTCCTTTTCCTGTGAAGCGTTTAACACCGTCTCCTTCTACATCTCCCATTTCTCTGTCGATATTCAATGTTGCAATAGATGGAGTAGTAACTGTGATATTTGCATCTGCAGGATTAACGGAGTAATCGATGGTATAAGTTTTTGCTGGTGTTCCACTTACAGAACTCTGAGTCACATCAAAAGCATATTCCCAAAGAACTTTTACAGTCACTGAAGCTTTAGCAGATCCGTCGGTAACACAGGCAAGAGTTCCTGTTCCTTCCTTAAGGCCGCTGACTTCGACATATCCTACACCTTCATTGTTACAACCCAAATCATTGAACATGAAGTAATCATCATCCTGAGCCATTGTCCAAGTGAGTGTTGCATCAGGTGGACTTACCAGATACTTAATCTTCTTTGAGTGGAAAGGCTGTACTTTCTTGCTTGATGTTTCGAAAGCAAAACTCTTCCCAGCTTCAACTATGACAGTACATTTTGCGACTTTATCTGAATCCGGTAACTTGCATTTAACAGTTGTCTCGCCTACAGCGATAGGATAGATGCTGACATTCTGGCCACTTCCCATGATTCTGACAATTTCGACTCCATTTACTCTTTCTGCATCCCATTCAAGATCGTAATAATCAGCTGAGCTTTCTGCATTATCGATAGTTGCTTTGATTGAAGAACCAGAAGATCCCTTTGTCAAAGTCATGTAAGATTTGTTCAGAGTAACATATTTTTCGGCTGTACCAGGAACTACTACATAGAACTGCAGGTCGCTTGCGGCTTTTTCATGTGAGCAAGTAATCAGAGCTTCTCCAGGCTTCATTGCTGTTATGTAAATTGACTGACCTTTTACACTTCCGTCTGATGAGATACCTGTAATAGAAATTACATCAGAATCGCTAGTGGTCCATTTGAGGCCATACTGGTCGGTAGTAGTTACACCTGTTCCTGTGAGAGTTGCACTTAAAGTTTGGCTCTTTCCTTTGTTTACAGTAAAGATTGTAGAACTTGCTGTAATGTAAACTGCAGATGTACTTGCTTCCTTTACATATACCAGCATTTCACTTGTGGCCTGAACGACACCTGTACTTGAAGCAATTAGTTTTGCTCTGACAGTTGTTGTTCCTGGTTTGATTCCAGTAATCTGGGCAACAGCTTTTGTACCGCTGATTGAACAGATTTCAGAATTATCAACAGAGTATTCGATATGAGTTGTCACAGATGTTGTTGGCACCTGCATATTCTGGAAAGATACTGTTCCCTGTGTCAGAGAAAGAGAAGTCTGAGGGAATGCAAAGTTCGAGTATTCCTGAACATTTACAATAATCTGCTGGTTGTATGCAGCC
>JAZQNJ010000011.1:0-16330 GCA_045627285.1 Treponema sp.
ATCCTGAACAACACCATCTTTCATTGGAACGTTGAAGTCAACGCGCATGATGATTCTTTTACCTTTAAGGTCTACGTCTTTTACTGTTTTAATCATCTGTAAAATCTCCTTATGTCGCAATTCGCGAATTACTAATTTAAATATAATGATAATTTGATGTGAATTCAATAAAAAAAAGGGCGTTCCGGCTCCGCCGTCGGGCTATCCGCACTTCCGCTGACGCTTCATTGTTTGCATTCGCAAACAACAGCTCCGCTGGTGCTACTATCCCTAACGCAAATGTTATAAATGTCATTTCGACTAAGCTTGACCTGAGCTTGTCGAAGGGCGGATCGCATGGAGAAATCCACATTCACAACTGCACCCATCACACAACAAATATTAACAAACCAAGTAAACAAAAAAAGCTGGAACAGCAGTGTTATCTCCCCCAATATCAACAACCCCAACAACAAAAAAGGAGCACAAAAAATAAAAAATGGAAATAACATTAAATACAAAAAAAATAGATTATCAAACCGCCGTAGAAATACTTAATTCCAACAACCCGGGAACATATAACATCTGTGGGCCAAATTTAATCTCAAAAGGTGATACAATCTATACCTATGCCGGAATCAAAATCGACAATACACTATATTCCGAATACGAAATAACCCCCGAAAACTATAACAATTTTATAACCAACGTAGAAAAAACCAACGGAAATATAAAATTTTATTTAATACCACCAATTACACGATCTGGGGACAAATATACACTTACAACAAATAAAGATATAAAAGACTCAATCACATTATATTATGAATATAATACATATAATACTTCAGATAATAAAATAACACCTATTACTTGTGAAAAACAATTTACAGATACAGAGTCAATAAATTTATCAACAACTACAGACTTACAAGGCAATTACAAATACGATATTTATTACAATATAAAAACTTGTTCATGTACAACCACAAAAGAAGAAGAAATAAATATTCAATCCCAACATCAAATTTATGATAACATTACTACACCTTACTGCACACTTAATATTAATTACACCACAATTGCTAATCAATACAACTGCCTTTATAATCATTATATTACCTGTGCTCCTTTAACTACTGAAGGAAAAGATTTTACAACATTATTTAATAAAAGTAAAAATTGCTGGGTAAATAAATCAGATATAAATTGTGTAATAGATTATAATAAATTTATATCTGAAAGTTATAAGAATTCACATTTAGGTTGTGTTAACTTAAAAGCAATAGCTCCAAATATATTTTGTAAGATTAACCATTGTATATACTCATATTTGGGATATGTTGATACTTCTGATGACCAAAAAGCTATATATAACTATAATTGTATAGAATATACAAAACAAACAAATATAATAAATAATTGTCCATTTTTAATATTAAAACCACTCGAATTCAAGACCGATTCAGATTGTATATATATTTGTCCAATAAAAATATATTGCTTTACATATAACGATTCATGCAACCTCACATCATTATGTAATTATACATCTAGCTTACCAAATCTGCAGATTAAAATCCATGGAATAAAACAATTTAATAGTGATGTAATTAAATTCTGTTGCGATAACAATAATGCTTGTTATGTACACAATTCTTGTGGTTGTTTCCCTATTCATATAACTGATTATTGCACTGAATCTTCTCCAACAGATACTAACCCATGGGAATTTTATTACACCATACAAACAGAAAACGGTCCAATAGAATCCCCTCATTTACTTATCTGGAGAAAAGAAACAACAGATGAAGATAACATCACAACATATTCAATCGGCTGTAAATCATATTACTAATAAAAATAGCCTACCAAGTGGTAGGCTATTTTTAATAATTAATTATTAATCAAATTATTTTCTTCATCATACAATAAACCTGATTTAGTTCTAAATTTAAATGGTCCTTCTATTTCATCTTCATCATTAGAAAACTCCCCATTATCATTCATATCCCAACGAACATATTTTTTCCCATCTTTCACAAAATGATCATGCTTTTTACCATAATATTTACTATCAGGATCCTTAGCTTTTTTATTCATTAAACATTCATCACCAGTATTTAAATCACCATAATTTTCATCATCAGCAATTCCATTATCATTAGCATCATGACGGGCAACACCATCATAATCTATAATTTGATGAGCGCCATCACTAACATGCGAGAAAAATTCTGAAGCATCATCCTCACTTTCAGAATTACCACAACTATTACAATCATGATGTTTTTTACCAATATGATCATTATCAGCAACCTGATCTACAACCCAATCCCCATAATCATGCCCCTTAGCCGAAATGGTATCTTTCTTTTCATCCCCACAAACAGAACATTTCTTTAAATCATACCCAGTCTCTGTACAATCCTCATCTTTGTGATCAACAAGTTGATAATCATGCTCGCCCGTAGCCTGAATGGCTTCACTTTCAATATCTCCGCAGCTACATTTATGCTGCCTTAACCCATTTTCTCCGCAGGTAGGAGCATTCACACTTTCCCAATCTCCATAATTATGAACATGGGCTGGATCGTCATCCTCCGAACAGCCGGCAATCCCCAAACAAGCCAGAACAACCATCCCGGCAAAAACTCCAGCCAAACCAAATCTTTTAATCATAAAAAACAAACTCCTTGCTCCCCGTCTGTCAGTAAAGATTGCCAGACTTAAATTCCAACTGAGATTATACCTGTACAAAACACATTTTTCTATACAGTCTGGGCCCATCTTTGTTGATTATAAAACAGCATCGCGACTTGCTTGCTGGGTGTAAAAAATCTGAATTGAATCTCCAGCTAAATCTTTCTATAATCTTTTTCATGTTTACTCCATCAGAAATCATTTTTGCCACAACACAGGCCTGTAATCTTCACTGCCCTCACTGCTTTGTAAGCCGCAATCCTAAAAAACTGGATTCTAAAACAGCAATTACTTTTCTAGAAAGTTGCAAAGGAACAGACATTTACAAAATCGGATTTTCCGGTGGAGAACCATTTTTAAACCTTGATTTTATGCTTGAAGTTATAAAATGGGCCTACCAGAATGATTTTTGCTTTGACCAGATCATGACCAACGGCGACTGGTGGAAAACAGAAGAAGAACTGCTTTCAATCCTCCAGCAAATTCAGGACGCTGGTTACGATGGAAACATCGGCTTAAGTTATGACGGCTTTCACAATCAGGATTTTGACCGCATAAAAACATTTGCCCGCTCAGTAAACCACATTTTTGGAGAAGAAAGCCTTAATGTTCAGGCAGTAGCAGATCCTTCATCAACACCAGAACAGGACTCAAAACTTGAATCTGAGCTGAACATTCTTGCAGAAGAATACGCAGCAGAGGTTTTCATTCTTCCACAAACATTTCAGGCTTCTGACAAACGCTCATGGCAAAGTGAAAAATGGTTTACAGAGGATTATTGCGAAGGTCCTGGACAGATTCTTTTTGTTCACGCAGACGGAAACATTGCTCCCTGCTGTGGTTTTGCCAACGAAAACACTGCCCTTTTTATCGGAAACATAAATACAGACACCTTCGATACTGTAATAAAAAAAGCCTGTGAGAACAAAATGGTAAACATCTGTTACAACACAGGCCTTTTAGAAGAAGCAAAAAAGCTCTATAAGGAAGGTAAACTTCCTGGAATTACCGGTGACATCTGCAGCTTTTGCGACTGGCTTTGCAATAACAAAACTGCAGATAACACAGTCAATAATTAAACCTTAAACAAGTCGATTCCTTCACCAATCTTCTGGATTGAACTTCCCATATTCTGAGAAATATCAGAAAGAATTGCTCCAGTCTCATTAATTTTTTTAGCACCGATGGACATTTCATCCATACTGTTTTTCATTACGCCTGTTGCATCCTGAAGATTTTTAACTTCTTCAAGAATAGCCTTATTACCTTCAGCCATTTCTCTGGAAGCATTTCTAACTTCAATACTGCTGTCATTCATAGAATGAAGGGCTTCATTAATCTGCTGAGAACCCTGAGCCTGTTCTTCCATTGCAGCTTTAACCTGTCTTACAAGTTCATCAGTTTCATCAATTTTTGAAGCTACAGAGTGGAAGGCTTCACTTGAACTGTGAGAAGCATCAACCATTTCTTCAATTGATTTACGAATATTTGTAAGCTGAATACCAATAGTTTTAGACTGCTGACTTGAAGTTTCAGAAAGTTTTCTGATTTCATCTGCAACAACAGAGAATCCTTTACCGGCGTCTCCAGCATGGGCTGCTTCAATGGCCGCATTCATGGCAAGAAGGTTTGTCTGAGCAGCAATTGATGAAATGGCAAGGTTCGCTTCCTGTAAAGTTTCACTCTGCTCCCTGATTTCTTCAATTTTTGTATTAACACCGCTTTGAAGCTGAGAACCAGATTGAGCACTTGAAGCAAGAGAATCAAAAGATTCAGCCATTTTATCCATGGAACGGTTTACAGAATTAATATTTCCAATCATTTCTTCTACAGCCGAGCTGGCCTGACTTACACCCATACTCTGATTTACAATCATTTTGTCCAGAGATTCAATATTAGACGCAATCTGATTAACCGCACCGGCAGTCTGCTGAACACTGCCAGACTGATTATTAATCTGCTGATGAACGCTTTCGATATTTGCAATAATCTGAGTAATTGAAGAACTTGTTTCCTGAGTACTTACATCAAGATTTTCACCAGCTGTAATCAAATTTTCTTTAGATACTTTTAAATCAGACATAATGAGCTGAAGTTTTTCGATGAATTTATTAAAGCTGTCTACAACATCGCCAATTTCATTATCTGATCTTTTCTTAAGACGCTGGGTAAGATCGGCATTACCAGAAGCAATATCTGCAATTGCATCACGAAGAGCCACAAGAGTTTTAGTAAGAATTGAAAGAGAAATAAAACTAAGGGCAACACTGATTAAAATCGAAACTACAAGAAGAATCACTATGATAATCTTAAATCTTTCCAAATCATGATAATAATAATCATAAGAAGCGGCACACATTATTGCCCAGTCCGTATCAGGAATAGGACAATAAGAACTAGTAATTTTCATTCCTGTGGCATCTTCTGTAAAATTTGAAACTCCGGTTTTTCGATCGATGATCGCAAAAATCATTTTTCCAAAGTCGCTTTCAGGATCAAGGGAAGAATAATCAGTCTGATCTTTTGAAGTTTCGTTTAAATTTGCAATAACAGCACCGGTTTTACAATTCATTACAGAAGGATGCATTCCTTCTCCAAGATCAACCTTACCGCAGAAATCAAGAATATCATTTCCCTTAATATTCATATTAAGAACGCCAACAATGTCTCCCCTGTCGTTTTTTACAGGAACGGCATAAGTTGTTAAAGTCATTTTAGCAACATCGCTGTAGTAAGGATCAACAATTACATCCTGCCCGTTCATTGCGTCGATAAAATACTGTCTGCTGGCAAGATTGATTCTTGCACCAAAGGCTGTAATATGGGAACCGTCAGTTGCAATAAAACCGATATTTTCGTAACGGTCTCCCAGTCTCTTTACGGCAGCAAGAAGACGGGCCTGTTTTTCTTCAAGTGGTATTGCTTCATCCCTAAATTCGTCAAGAAGAGAAAGGGATTTTAAAACTGTCAATTCCTTTTTCTGGACCGCAGAAATCTGATTACCAATGTCACTGGCAATAGAAAGAAGATGTTCTTCAACAGAATCAACAAGAGCATGTTCAGCAACTCGTAAAGTTACAGCCCCCTGAATAATCATTGCACAGGAAAGTACAAGAACAAACAATGCACTGATTTCAGTTTTTAATGACAATCTGATTTTTTTAAGTTTCATATATAACTACCCCATTAGAGAAAAATAATTAATCCTTCAAATTAATGGTAATAATACAGTTATTTTTTTGCAAATTTGAAAACTATAAATTATAAAAATTTCTGTTTTATATAAATGAAACGCGACTGGCATGTCTGTGAACTATTTGCACTTTCGAAAGCGAAAATGGCCGGAAAATTGCAAGCAATTTCTTGCATATTCAACAAACAGTTCTCTGAGAAATATTTGATTGTTCTAACCATCCGACTGATGTATGAGTTTTCGTTGTCATACCTAGGGAGCGGGCCTTTGGCAAAAACAGTCCGTTGGACTGTTTTTAGCGAGACATAAAATTCAACTCAATTATACCTGTACAAAACACATTTTTCTATACAGACTGTGTTTATCTTTGTTGTTTATAAAACAGCATCGCGACTTACTTGCTGGGTGTAAAAAATCTGAATTGAATCTCCAGCTAAATCTTTCTATAATCTTTTCTATGTTTACTCCATCATAAATCATTTTTGCCACAACACAGGCCTGTAACCTTCACTGTCCTCACTGCTTTGTAAGCCGTAATCCTAAAAAACTGGATTCTAAAACAGCAATTACTTTTCTAGAAAGCTGCAAAGGAACAGACATTTACAAAATTGGATTTTCTGGCGGTGAACCATTTTTAAACCTTGATTTTATGCTGGAAGTAATCAGCTGGGCCTACCAGAATGATTTTTGTTTTGACCAGATCATGACCAACGGCGACTGGTGGAAAACAGAAGAAGACCTGCGCTCAACCCTCCAGAAAATTCAGGACGCAGGCTACGACGGAAAAATCGGTTTAAGCTATGACAATTTTCACGGTCAGGATTTTGAACGGATTAAAACATTTGCCAGCTCAGTTAATGACATTTTTGGAGAAGAAAGCCTTAATGTACAGGCTGTAGCAGATCCATCATCAACACCAGAACAGGACACAAAGCTTGAATCAGAGCTGAACATTCTTGCAGAAGAATACGCAGCAGAAATATACATACTTCCACAAACTTTTCAGGCCGCACAGATGATATCTGTACTTTCTGCGACTTTGTCTGCCGTCTTATTTAATTTTTTTGAGGGCATCATTAAATTCAACTCCACTGACAAGTTCCCTGCCTTTAAAATTTATCCCATCCTCAAGGTTCAGATATTCGTTTTCTACACATCCAAGAATAGCATCAAAATCAGGATCAGTAACGGCTAAATCTGCCACAGGACTTGAAATACCATTTCCCTTATACATGATGGAATACTGCCTTTTTGTTTCTTCTCTCTGCTTAAAACTTCGGCTTAAATTCCACAAAAATCTGGCACATTTTGCTCTTGTTACGGTTTCTGATTCCAGGAGGACCATAGATGAATCCCCTGCAGCTGTAAGCAGTCCCGCCTGACGTATTTTTTTATAAAGTGCCTGCTGAGAGAGAATCTTTCCTTCCGTAAACCGCCCAAGAAGGTTTGAATTTTCCTGTGCAATCACAAGCATCTGCCCTGTGGAAATACAATCCAGACGAACAGTTTCTGAAGCAGAATCCGCGTTTCTTAATGACCAGGCTTTATCACGGACAGCTCCATAACACTCCCTGAAAGACGGACCAAGACTAATAAAAGCTTCATCTATTTTTGCAACGGCAGCCCCATAATCACCTGATTTATAGTTTGAAAGTCCCTGTTCCAGCACCAGAAGCTTACTGTCAGAACTGACCTTCATATTCTCTTCAAGATTTAAAATAAGTCCTGCCCGGTATCCAAGGATTATGGATTGAGGATCTCCTTTGTACGATGAAACAGATTCCTCATAAAGTGCTTTTGCCTTTGCCCCCTTGTCTCCGTTTAGTAGAAATGCCCGGCCTTCAAGGGCATAAAGCCTTGCAACGCTGGCCTTGTTAAGGGAAGGATTTTTTAATGAATCTTCTATATCCAGTACCAGCCGGGATACTTTTTTTGAATAAGAACCTTCAGTCTTTCCAAGGAGTGCCATTCCGTCCAGCATACAAAGTTGCTTTTCATATTCAAGAATTTCAGGTGAATAAACAATCTCTTCAATATTTATTTCCTGCAAGGAAGAACAACCGGAAAGCATAAAGCTCAGAGTAAAAATTCCACAAAGTAAAAATGTCAGGAAATCGGATGCAAAACAAAAACGTTTCTTCATTTTATCTTAAACTCCATGCAATTATTTTTTTATCCAGGGTAAGACTGATACAATCTGGAATCTTATCTCCATTAATGTCAGCAAAAACAGGGCAACCCCATCCTGTCAGAGGGAATCCCCTCATAAGTTCCATATTTTCCTTAAAGCCATAAATCATGTTTCCATCAGGATTTACGTAAACGCCACCGTCATCTGCATAAAGATAAGCATTTTTTCCTGTAACATCAGGAATTTTTACACCAAGAACACCGCCATTTAAACCTGTTCTGTATAAAACACCTTCTGAAGATAGTGCGTAGATATATTTTGAAGAGGCTGAAACATTTGTAAAAAACACACCGTTAAGCTTAACAGGAAAGTTTTTAACCATCTTACCATCACTCCATAAGTGTAAAAGGCCAGCCTGTGTTATAAACGCCGTATAAGTTTTTAAACCGTTTTTAAATACAACTGGACTCCCCAAACCTATGCCCTGCACTTCCATTGGGTTTTCAGAATCCATTAACTGTCCGTTTTCAATGCTTAAAATTGAACCGGAAAAACCTTTTGCATAAAGCCTCATTGAAGATCCATAAACAGCCGGTCTGGATTTTATCAGATACTGATCCGCTTCATCAGTTACAAAAAGCTCTCCTTTTCCGCTTATAAAGGCAATCTGTCCGCTTTCAAGAGTAACAATATAACCGCTACTCCATGCACCACCTAAAGCCGATGGAACACCACCGGTTATGACAGGAAATCCCGGACATACATTAAGCTGTGAATCATAAAGATTAACTTCCCCATGATCTGACACCGACCACAGCACACCTCCACCGGAAAGTTTTTCAGGTGCAGCACAGATAGAAACACTGTCATTGTTTTCCAGTGATATAATCTCAAGACTTTTTAAGTCCATTTTTTTTATGATTTTTTTCTTTTCTACCCAGAACAGATTTTCCGGTTTTTTTCTGGAATCTACACAGAAATTTTCAGGAACGACAGATCCTTCCAGAGAAACTGGAAACCCAGGAATAAGGCGGAGGCTGCCAGATTTTACAGCTACGGAATGAAGCTGAAACTCAAGTATATTATTCCGGATTCTTCCGTCAAACCGACCCATGGAATAAAGTGCCAGAATTTTAGAAACGCTCCCCTTTCCCCTTAAAAAGAAAGGGACGCTGCGGTCAAGATTGTAGTATAAGCTTACAGCAGATGTGTTTTTCTGGCCTGAAGAAATCTGCTTCCAGGTATCATTTTTTACGAGATATTTTCCAGCATCAGAAGCAGAATAAATTGAAGAAAGACATTCTGCACTTTCAGAAAAATAGATATAACCGTTACTTACAATAAAATACGGCGAAGGAATGTTTACATTCAGGGCTGACAGAATCCAGTTCAAAAATGAAGGAAGCATCAGTTGAGGAATGCGTACGCCCCCAACAATCAGGCTGTCATTATTTTTTACAAACATGGACTCTGTAATCTTTTCAAAGATTTTCTGCCTTTGAGCTTCATCTTTTATCTGAAGGGCAAAAACAGGATCATTCTGGTTTTCGACTCCGAGAACTGCAAATTCAGTTCCTGTCCAACTGAAGAGGAGATCATCTAATGACATGGAAAAGGCCGTCTTACAATAACCGTCAGCTGACTCCCAGAGTTTATCAACCTCTTTTTCTTTTGGTACAAGAGGAAAGAAGGCTTCCTTTAATTCAGAAAGAGTCCCGGCATTTATAAGTGTATAATACTGAACAGTATCCCCCAGCCTTGAAACAAGCTCTGGAGTGCCTGAATTTTTATTCATAATTGTCCCAAGGAAAGCTCCATTATCAGCCTCAGTTACAAAAGGAATCTGGCACTTTATTGAAATATCTTCATCAGTAATTGAAAAATAAACTACAGATAGTTCGTTTTCCGGCAGGAGGGATGCCAGCTGGTTTAAAACAGGATTCGAATCGGTTACAGACTGAGCAAGCTTACGGGCATCAGCCACAATCCTTACGTTTTCTCCTATTGAACTGCTTAGAATCTTTTTCTGTGCTTCAGTGTAATTCTGGCCATTGTCTCCGTAGCAGGAAGAAATCATCATTGAATATCTGGATGAGATGATCACAAGATTTTTTACAGGCTTAATAAAGATTGTATTTTTACCGTCGGAATATTTAAAATAAGTTATAAAATCACCGGAAGAATTCAGGGCAGAAGATTCTTTTACAAGACCTGTATTAGCATAAAGGGATTCAGGATACAAAGCCGCAAATCGTGTTAAAAAAGAAAGAAATGATAAATCCACTATTGCAGTAAATGCTTTATCTTCAAGCCCGTTTTCCTGATACAGTGCCAGATCAACTTTTCTGCTTCCCAGTAATTTTACTATCTTGCTGGAACGCAAAGGAGACGCCTTGATTGTGTTAAAAAGTCCTCTGATACTGTCGGCATCAGGAGAAGCCAGAAGAACTTCAGCAGCCTGCAAATCAAGAAGAGGATTTATTGCTTCAAAGGCTGAATCAGTATGAATGTAGACTGAATATCCCCCTGTAAGGGATTTCATTACAGATTTTTTGTCCATTGCACAAAACGTAAGAAACCCGGCAATCACAAAAATAATTAGTAAGAAGAAAACTGCTGCAAACTTTAAGACTTTTTTCATACATGGGATTTTATCACAGAGGCACCATTTCGTCTTGTTTTTATTATAAATCTAAGTGCCACTATTCCTGCGGTTATCCCTACCAGACAGTTTGAAATCAGCATGGCAAGTCCTACCCCATAAAGCCCCAGCCTGTCATAAAAAAAAGGTACCTTAAGGAATAAAAGCAAAGGTGGAATTCTATAGCAGAAAAGACGGACAATATTAAGCACCATTGTAACCTTTGTTTTACCAAAACCGTACAGCAATCCCATAACACTGACATTAAGAGCAATCAGAAAATTATCAAGCCTTTCAAGAAAATAAATTTTATCAATTTCTGCAGCAAAATCAGAATTATTTCTGGCAAAAGCACCGATTATCTGGCTTTTAAAAATTCCTGTAATTATAAATACCATAAGAACATAGCCAAGAGTCAGAACAAGGGATCTGTAAAAAAAACTTATGGCCCTGTCAACATTATTATTTCCAATGTTATTAGAAACAAGACTGGATTCCGCTTCCTGAACTCCGTTAATAGGATTTGTTGCAAAACCACAGATTCTGTCACTTACCCCAAGAGCACCAACTGCAGTTGCACTAAATCCGGCACATAAGGAATTAACTATGGCTTTTCCCATTGCAAAAATAAATTTTTCCAGAAATACAGGTACGGATAATCCTGTAAGACTGGAAATAAAGTCCTTTGTAAAAGAACAGTTTTTTAAGCTCAGCCTGAACGGATTGTTTCTGGAACATAGATTACAGATTGCAATTACAGAAAGTGTCAGATGAGCACCAAGAGTTGCCAGTGGTAAAAAATAAATTCCATAGCGACTATCTATGATTCCAGCATTAACAAGAGTAATTGTAAGAATATTGCTGGCAGACTTAATGAAAATCACAAGCAGATTAAGCCACATGATAACCTTTGTGTTTCCCCGGGCTTTCTGAATTGAAAAATAGATGGTATTTATAAATTGAAAAATAACGCTTGTTACTATAAGGTCTGAATAGATTGTTCCCTGACCTATTAGATCTTCCGGCATATTGAACAGCAACAAAACGGGATACATGAGGGGAACAAAGACAATAAGAATAGCAACGCCTATACCAAGTGCAATAAAAAATATTGTGGAAATCTGTTTTTTAACGAGGGCCATATCCCCGGAGCCAAAGCTTCTCCCGATTAATACACCACCGCCTATAGAAAGACCGCTACCCACTGCCAGAAGCATTTTTTCTATCTGCATAACGAAAGAAACTGTGGAAACTACATTGGCACTAAGACTTGCTGCAATAAATGTATCAATAAATTGAAAAACCTGACCGATGGAATTATAAAAAACCAGAGGTACTGCCATGGAAAAAAGAACACTCATCTGGTTTCCGTTCAGCATCCTGTCCCGGCGTTCCATTTCATTTTCAGTTATTGTCAACTCTTTGCTTTCTGCCATATATTTCAAATTTTACAAGAAAAACAGCTGCTTATAAAGACAATCATAATTTATTAACGAAATGTTTTAATTTTATATAGAAAAAAATGCTATAATTAAAGGGATGAAAATTATTGATAGAATCAAAAATTCAGATTTTACTCTCATAACCGTAGCATTTTTCTGCTTTATTGTAGGATGTTATGCAGAGTTTTCCATTATTTCAAGCAAAGTAAATACACAGTTCATTTTTGTACAGAAGTCAATCAACGACTACGTAGCTTGTCAGCAGGCCTCCCAGACAATCAAAGATACAACGGCCTATCTTACACAGCAGTCCACATACTTCATTATGACTAAAGACATTTCCTTTGCAGAAAATTATCTCAAGGAAAAATACGAAATCCGAAGCCGCGAACGGGCAATGGAACATCTTCTTTCAGAAATGAAGCCTACTGATCCAAAATATGCAAGACTTCAGATTGCAATGGAACAGTCAGAAAGCCTTTCTAAAATCGAAATGTACGCAATGAAGATAGCCTTTGAAGCTGCTGGTATTAAAGAAATTCCTGAGCAGATTCAGACAATTCAAATCCGCGAAAACGACAGAAGATACTCGGCTGCAGAAAAGGAAAGACTTTCAGTTGAAACTATTTTCGGTCAGGGATATCTCCTTTACAAGGAACGAGTTGCCACAAACTGTCAGTTCATCATTAACGAAATCGAAGAAACAATCAGCAACCGTCTTTCGAAGAATTCCGCTGATTTAACTTCACTGCTAAGTAAACTCAATTTTATTAAAAATATCCTTCTTTTATTTTCAATTTCTTTCTTCATCTGTCTGTTTACAATGGTTATTCTTCCGTTCAGAAGACTTGCAGGTTCCATTATCAGAAAAGAACATATGCCTCTTACAGGGGCTGGGGAATTAAAATATCTGGCAAGAACTTACAACGAAGTCCACGAATTTGACGTCCTTACCCACATTCTTAACAGACGGGCATTTACTGAGGTCTGCAATAAATTAAAGACTTCAAACCAGGGGCTTGCCCTCATACTCGTTGATGCCGATAACTTTAAGTCCATCAATGACAATTATGGCCATGCTCAGGGAGACCTTGTACTGCAAACCATAGCAAGTTTCCTTCTTAAAGAGTTTAAAAAGACTGACTATGTTGCCCGTATTGGAGGAGATGAATTTGCAGTAATCGTTCCAGGAGCACAGATAGAAGAAGGAGATTACTTTAAAGAACTCATTCGCCGAATCAATAAAGAACTTAAAGAGAATGATAAATTTAAAGACGCCCATGTCAGTTCAGGTATAGCATTCTCCAGGGCAGGTTATTCAACGAACCTTTTCGACTTTGCAGATAAAGCACTTTATGATGCAAAAGAAGCTGGTAAATCTCAGGCTGCAATTTATCCTGACATTGCCGACTAAAAGACTTTCACAAAAAAAAGGCCGGTACTAAGCCAGTGAATTAACAAAATAATTCAAAGGCTTGTGACCGGCTTTTTTTATATCGGTAAAAACTTTTTACTTTCCTATGTTAACAATTTGCTGATACAGCTCAGGATAATCTTTTGAATTCTCCATAATGACCTTTTCGCAGGCCTTCTGCCATTTTACGTTATCTGTAAGTTCCTTTATAACGACACCTTCAGAAATAAGTTTTACAGACGCAGTAAGATCTTTTTCTTCCACGATTACTTTACACTGTTCAGAAGCATAGCGGGCACTTGTCTTTAATATATCCTGCTGTTCAACTGTAAGCGAATCCCAGCATTCTGAATTAATAAGAATCTGTACGGCTCCCAGCATGTGCCTGTCAGTAATCATATAAGGAGCTACCTTATGAAAAGAATTACTCATATAATTTGTCAGAGGCTGTTCTGCAACCTCAACAGTTCCCGTCTGGAGAGCCATATATAAATCAGTAAAAGGAATCTGCATAGGTTCTGCCCCAAGCGCAACTGCGAGATCTGTAAGATTTTTTCCTGAAACTCTCATCTTTTTTCCCGCAAGGTCTTCTATACTGTTAATTTTCTTTGTACTGAAAAAGTTTCTGAACCCTTCTTCCGCATAGCAAAGTCCCCTGACACCAAGTTTTAATTCGTAAGGCTCTACAAGAAAACTTTCTGCCAGATCCGAAGAAGCAAACTTCCAGAAGTGAGCTGAATTTGCAAAAGTATAGGGAATTGTAATTAAAGCTGATTTTTTTGCACCATATTGAGAAAGATTTGCTGATGTTCTGGCCAGCTGAATTGAACTTCCGGGAGCCATCATAAATTTAATTACTTCATTCTCATTTCCGAGGGCTCCTGAATACTGTACATCAACAATAATCGATTTGTCCGAAAGTTCTTCCACCTTCTGCTTAAAAGCAGCATCCATTTGGCCACAAACAGAATCCGGTGGATTAACTTCTGCCATTACAAGTGTAATTACCTGCTGTTTTTCGGATTTAGTAGCTTTTTTACATCCCGCCATTAAAACTATACATAAAACAGAGAAAAACAAACATGCAAGTTTTTTATTCATAAATCACCTCTTACAAACAATCTTATATAATTTTATCGCAGTTTTTAATCCATAGCAAAAATTATTAATAATCCCAAAAAACTATTTTTTTCTGTTTTGAATGATTTCTCCAGCCTGTGAAAGAAGAATAGCTGCAAACATTATTACGCAGCCCAGCAATTCCCTTCCAGTAAGAACCTTTGACCCGATTCCAAAAAAGACAACAAACGCAGCTTCAGACAATGCTGCAAAAACAGATTCAAGACACATAAGAAGGCTGGCAACAGTGGCTTCACATTTTTTCTGTCCCAGAATCTGGAATGTATATGCAACACCACAGCTCATAATGCCGGAATATGCAATTGGAATTGCAGCAGCCTTAATATGCTCCCATACAGGTGTTTCAAAAATCATCATAAGAACACAGGTAATAATTCCAGAAACAAAAAACTGTACGCAGCTAAGTTTAACACCATCAACATCAGGAGCAAATTTTTCAATCAAAAGAATCTGAATGCTAAAGAAGACTGCACAGATAAGGGCCAGAATGTCACCCTTAGTTACAGAGCCAAATCCTTCTCCTTTAGCAATACACAGGAAATAAAGACCAGATACGCTGAGTATTACACAAAACCATGTAAGAATGTTTACCCTCTTACCAATCAAAAGTCCCATAACAGGAACAAGAAACATATACATGGCTGTAATAAAAGCAATTTTGCCGGCAGATGCATCCGGGCAAAGTACAGGATCAAAAGCATACTGCTGAAAATTTGTAGCAATACAAAGGGCAATCCCAATGAAAGTACCATAGAAAATAGTTTTTTTATTCAGCCGCTTTCGTTCAGCTTTCTGTTCATCAGACATTGAACGGCCTTCCACATAGTCCCTGATAAAAATAACAGGAAGAAGTACCACAGCACCAAGCAAAGTACGAATACCATTAAAAGAAAAAGGCTCCAGAAGCTTAGCCCCTTCTCCCTGGGAAACAAAGGAAATTCCCCAGATGATGGCAGTAAGCAGAAGAAGAACAACTCCTGAAAACGAAGTTTTTATTGTTTTAGACTCAGACATTTTTTATCTCCCATAAAGAATATTATGTCATTGTGGTAATTGAGTTGCAACAGGGTAAAAAAAAAGACCGCCGGAGCGGTCTTTTTTTTTACATTTCAGAATAACTTAGCAGTTTTCTGAGAAGTATTTGATTGTTCTAACCATCTGTGATGTGTAAGAGTTTTCGTTGTCGTACCATGAAACAACCTGTACCTGGTATGTATCATCGTCGATTTTTGAAACCATAGTCTGTGTAGCATCAAAGAGTGAACCGAACTTCATTCCGATAACGTCAGAAGATACGATTTCGTCTTCGCAGTAACCGAAAGATTCAGTTGCAGCAGCTTTCATTGCAGCGTTGATTCCTTCTTTTGTTACATCTTTACCCTTAACTACAGCGATAAGGATTGTTGTTGATCCAGTTGGTGTTGGAACACGCTGAGCTGAACCAATAAGTTTTCCGTTGAGTTCAGGAATTACAAGACCGATAGCCTTTGCAGCACCTGTTGAGTTAGGAACGATGTTCTGAGCACCTGCGCGTGAACGGCGGAGGTCACCCTTGCGCTGTGGACCGTCGAGGATCATCTGGTCACCAGTGTAAGCGTGGATTGTAGACATAATACCACTCTGGATTGGAGCGTAGTCGTTAAGAGCTTTAGCCATTGGTGCGAGACAGTTTGTTGTACAAGAAGCT
>JAZQNJ010000012.1:0-2639 GCA_045627285.1 Treponema sp.
TGATGTTATAAAAATCATTAAAGAAACATACTCTGCAGATGCTGAATATTTGTGGGACGGGGAAACTCATGCAGTTTTCAGACATCCGGTCAGCAGCAAATGGTTTGGAATCATCATGGAAGTAAAGAAGAAGCAGCTTCACATTGAGGGTTTTGAAAACAGCGATCAAACTGAAGATGTTATGAATGTAAAGGCCAGCCCTGCTTTAATAGAAGATTTGCTCCACGAAGAAGCATTTCTTCCGGCTTACCACATGAATAAAAAATACTGGGTGAGCATAAGGCTTGATCTTGTTACAGAGGATGCTGTGCGGAAGCTTATAGATGAAAGCTGGAATCTTGTGAAACCTAAGGCAAGAAAAATGAAAGGGGAATTATGAACTTTAACAGCCTTTTAAAATCAATTTTGGACTACGACCCGGATGGACCAAACATACATCATCTTATGGCAGTACACGAATATAGCGTTTTGATTGCCCAAATGGAAAATGTTGATGAACATACTCTTTTTATTACAGAACTGGCGGCTTATCTTCATGATATTGGTGTAAAGGTCAGCAAGGAAAAATATGGAAACAGTCAGCCTCAGCACCAGGAAGAAGAAGGCCCGGCTATAGCAAAAAATCTGATGGCTCCTCTGGGCTTACCTGCAGAAGATGTTGAACGAATCTGTTTTATAATCGGACATCATCACACATACAAAGCCATTGATGGAATCGATTTTCAGATTCTTGTTGAAGCGGACTATATCGTTAACTTGATGGAAGGTTATTGTAAGCGGGATTGTATTCCAGAAATGAAGAAAAATATTTTTAAAACCGAGACAGGAAAGTATCTTCTGGAACAGATGTTTGAAAAGTCAGCGAGATAGAGTATGGCAACAACAAAGGAATATCACGATTACATAATGGAATGCCTGAACAAAGCAGGGGAAGTAATCTCAAAGAAAATGATGGGTGAGTACTGCCTTTATTTTAACGGAACTCTGTTTGGCGGAATCTATGACAACAGACTTCTTGTTAAACAGACAGCAATATCAAAAAGAATGCTTTTCGACAGTCCGCTGGAACTACCTTATGAGAGAAGTAAATCACCAATGTTTCTTGTCACCGAATTTGAAAATGCAGATTTTATGAAAGAACTCTTAGAAGGAATGAAAGAGGAGCTGAAAAAATGAACAAATACATCGCCTATTGCGGATTAAATTGTGAAATCTGTGAGGCCCGTCTTGCAACTGTAAACAATGACAACGATTTGCGTAAAAAAGTTGCTGCAGAATGGTCAAAATTGAATCAGGTTGAAATTACACCTGAAATGATTAATTGTGAAGGCTGCAGACTTGATGGGGTAAAGACACCTTTTTGTGATTCGATTTGTCAGATCCGGCAGTGTGCAATGTCAAAGCAAATGAAAACTTGCCAGAGTTGCGGGGAAATGAGAGATTGTGAGAAGCTTCGGATGATTGCGGAGAATAATGAGGTGTTTGAGCACTGATGCGCAAGGGATTGTAGCGGTTGCGAAGCAAAACAAACGCAAATGCGTTTGGTCGGAGGCGTAAACCGGAGCCGCGGAAAGCCCGACCCGTAAGGGATGCGCCCTGATGCTTATAAAAAACTTACAATAAAGCCGGATAAATATTCATGCATTTGCGTTTTTCTTCTTTACTTGGATGAACATAACGGTCAAGGGTGATGCTTACTGAAGAGTGGCCCAGAGGTTTCATTAATGTGTTAAAACGACGGCGCGTCATATCCTGACGCAGTGGAAGGTCATATTTTTTTCTGGGGTGAAAAATTTTAAAACGCAGAAAAATGTAGCCTTCAACATGATAGGTGTTCTGGAACTGGGGGCCTCGTGGCGGGTTTTTTGGAGAAATTAGCTCTGTTTTAGGGTGGAAATATAAATTGGAGCAGAAACTTATTCAGATGTCAGTAAGATTAACATTGTAACTTGCACTCTAACATTTTGTATGTTAAACTATAAATAATAATGTTAAACTATATCGAAGAAACCTTACACGTAAAATGTTCTCAAATTAATCTTCCATTGGAAGAAATTGTTCTTCCTGTTTATATGGATTTGTATGACTTACTGCCTGTCAGAATTGATGATGTTCAGGTTATATTTATAACTCCTAGAGAAGTTTTTTCAGATGTATCTTCAATAAAAAAACATATGGAAAAGCTCCAGTCTTCAACAGGTTGTTTTGTTGCACTCTTACTAAATGATATTTCAGAAGCAAGAAAAAAAAGTTTCCTGGAAAATCATATAGCATTTGTTGTTAATGAAAATCAGATTTATCTTCCCTTTATGGCTGTTTTTCTTCAAGAGAAATTAAAAGAAAAAAAAGAGCCAATTGAAAAGTTTACTCCTGCAGCTCAATTACTTTTCCTTTATTATTTTAATCAGAACAAAAGGGAATTGCCAACAACAGGCATTGCAAAACATTTTAATCTATCAGAAATGACAACAACACGAGCCTTAAGACAATTGGAAGCTACCAAGCTATTTGAAATAAAAAAAGGGAATATAAAAAATTCAAATATTCTTGTCAGCAAAATTCTTAGAAAAGAGGAACTCTTCTGGAAGATAGAACCCTTCTTAATAAATCCTGTAAAAGATGTTTTTTATATTGATAAA
>JAZQNJ010000013.1:0-64507 GCA_045627285.1 Treponema sp.
AATTAAACAATACAGACCGCGAAATCCCAATTCCACAGGAAATCTTAAACTTTAACAAAATGTACCGCCCAGCTCCACTTACACGTGCTTACTGTCTTGAAAAAAAGCTTGGTACACCTGCAAAAATCTACTATAAGTTTGAAGGAAATAACACTTCAGGTTCACATAAGTTAAACTCTGCAATTGCTCAGGCATACTACGCAAAAGAACAGGGTCTTAAAGGTGTTACAACAGAAACAGGTGCCGGACAGTGGGGAACTGCAATGGCAATGGCTTGTGCTTACCTTGATCTTGAATGCCGCGTTTACCAGGTTCGCTGTTCATATGAACAAAAACCTCATCGCCGCGAAGTAATTCGTACTTATGGCGGACTTGCAATTCCTTCTCCAAGTATGGAAACAAAAGTTGGTCGCGACATTAATGAACGTTTCCCAGGCTGTACAGGTTCTCTTGGTTGCGCAATTTCTGAAGCTGTAGAATATGCTAGCGAACACGAAGGTTATCGTTATGTTCTTGGTTCAGTTTTGAATCAGGTTTTGCTCCATCAGTCTATAATTGGTATGGAAGCAAAAATTGCAATGGATAAATACGGAATTAAGCCGGATATCATTATTGGTTGTGCTGGTGGTGGTTCTAACCTTGGCGGACTTATTTCTCCTTTCATGGGTGAAAAGCTCCGTGGCGAAAAAGATTATCAGTTTATTGCTGTTGAACCTGCAAGCTGTCCAAGTTTGACACGCGGTGTATTTGCTTACGACTATTGTGATACTGGTAAAGTTTGTCCAATGCAGAAAATGTACACACTTGGTTCTCAGTTTATGCCAAGTGCAAGCCATGCCGGCGGACTTCGTTACCACGGAATGAGCAGTGCTTTGAGCCAGCTTTATCATGATGGATACATGGAAGCTCGCAGCGTAGAACAGACATCAGTTTTCCAGGCTGCCGTAGATTTCTGCCGTACAGAAGGTACATTGCCAGCTCCAGAAAGTGCACACGCAATCAAAGTTGCAATTGACGAAGCTCTTAAATGCAAAGAAACTGGCGAAGAAAAGACAATCCTTTTTGGACTTACAGGAACAGGTTACTTTGATATGATGAGCTACCAGAAGTTCAACGACGGAATTATGACAGACTACATCCCAACAGATGAAGAAATTAAAGCTGCTACAGATTTAATTCCACGTTTTGACGGTCAAGAAAAATTCTAATATATTTTATAAAAAAGGTGGTTTCTTTAGAAACTCTAAGTTAAAATAAATGGCGCTATTTTAGCGATTTATTTTAAACCTACAATTTAATTTTTAAATAAATACCAGTATCTACAGTCTGACACTTACACTTTTTTTGTCACGTTGACAAAAAAAATTATAATTATTAAACTCATTTTGTAATGTTCTTAAAAGCGAGGTTATAAAATGGCTTTTGAATACAATCTTGAAAAACAGCACGCTAAAGGTAAACTCCATGCAATTGAGCGCATAAATGCCCTTTGCGATAAAGATTCATTTATGGAGATTTACTCAGGTGCCCGCCATCAATGTACAAACTTTGGTATGGAAAAGAAGGAAATTCCATATGATGGTGTTATTACCGGCTTCGGAACTATAAACGGTAAAAAAGTAGCAGTATATGCACAAGACTTTACAGTTCAGGGCGGATCCCTTGGTAAAGTTCACGGACAAAAAATTGCAGAGCTTATTGCAAAGGCAATTGAATATAAGTGCCCTGTAATTGGTATTAACGATTCAGGCGGAGCACGTATTCCAGAAGGTGTTGATGCACTTTGCGGTTACGGTGATATTTTCTACCAGAACGTAAGAGCTTCCGGTGTTATACCTCAGATTTCTGTAATTGCAGGTCCATGTGCCGGAGGAGCTGTATATTCTCCAGGGCTAACAGATTTTATCTTTACAGTAGACAAGATCTCGCAGATGTTCATTACAGGACCAAAAGTTGTTAAACAGGTTATGTTCATGGACATTACAGAAGAAGATCTTGGTGGAGCTGCAATTCATTCACAGAAATCCGGAGTTGCTCACTACCGCTGCGATACAGAACAGGATTGTCTCTTGAAAGTTCGCAAACTTCTTGATTATATTCCTCACTTCTATGGAGATAAAACTCCATTTGAATCAAAAGAAAAAAAATCTCTCTTCGGAACAAAAGCTGACTTTAGCTATACAGAAAAAAAAGCTGGTGAACTGGAAAGCGTTCTTCCTGAATCAAGCACAAAGGGATACGACATCCGCGAAGTAATCAACCGCGTAGTTGATGATGATTCATTCTTTGAGTCAATGGCAGAGTTCTCAGGAAACGCTGTTGTGGGATTTGCAAAAATTGAGGGTAAAACTGTAGGTATTGTTGCAAACAACCCTGGATATTTTGGTGGCGTTCTTAACTGCGATGCCTCTGATAAAATTGCACGCCACGTTCGTTTCTGCGATGCATATGATATTCCTCTTATTACATTCGTAGACGTACCAGGATTCATTCCAGGACCACAGGAAGAACAAAAGGGAATCATCCGCCACGGTGCAAAAGTTCTCTATGCTTACTCTGAAGCCAGTGTTCCTAAAATCACTGTAATTACAAGAAAAGCATATGGTGGAGCATACATCGCAATGTGTTCAAAACATCTTGGTGCTGACTTTGTTTACGCATGGCCAAAAGCTGAAATTGCTGTTATGGGTGCTGAAGGTGCAACAGGTATTCTCTTTGCAAAAGAAATGAAAGACCCTGCAAATGCTGCCTTAGTTGAACAGAAAAAAGCTGAGTACAAGGCAACATTTATGACACCAACAATTGCAGCCCAAAGAGACTACATCACTGCTGTAATTGATCCTGCAGAAACAAGAGCAAAAGTAGTTCAGAGTCTTTCTCTGATGGAAAACAAAAAATCAAGCGACGTCATCTGCCGCAAACACGGAAACATTCCACTGTAATCTGCTGTTAACCTGCATACAGATTCCCCTGGAGAGGCCAATACCATTGAACTGGCTTTCAGGGGATTTTTTTTTAACACAGGCCGCCCTGTCAATCATCTTTTTTGTAACTTATGTTGACGGCAGACACAACTTTATCAACAGGCACCATGAAGTGACTAACTCCATTTTCATCAATCTGTTCAATCCATCCGGCACCTGTTACTCTCTGAGAATATTCTGTAAGCCTTATATCCCAGGTTGAAGTACCGGAAATTTCAACATATTTCTTCCCATCGACCGTAACTACCCCGCTGACTGTCTGAACCCAATGAGTGCTTCCTCCTCCGGTGTATTTTACTTCAAGAAGTTGTCCGTACCTTGTAGTACTGTTATATGCATCATTAATAGCTTTTTCGATATCCGATACGGTAACTCCGCTTTTTATTGATGTCTTTTCATATTTAAATAATTCTCCAGTGACCTTATTCCAATCTACTTCATCAAGATGCCCCTGCACCTCTGAATAAATGTCCATAGTCGCCAGGTCCTTTGGTGTGATTCTTTCGTTCAGAAACTTTGAGTAAATTCTTGCAAGAGCTGTGATCGTACAGCCTGCCTCTCCTATTTGTGAACCTGTGCTGTTGATGTGCTGATCCTCCCATTCCGACCAGTGCATGTCACTGAACCAACTCTTTAAAAAAGACCTGCCATCCGGATCAAAATAATTAACAGGATTGCCTCCACAAAACATATACCAGTTTAATCTGTCTCTGGCAGGATCCTCTGTTGTAAAAGATGCTGAATTATTATCATATTCTCTGCACTTAAAACTGCTAAAGCCAGTAGATATTTCAGTCTTCAAACCTAAAAAAGTCAGTTCCTCACTAGCTTTACCTGACAAGCGCAATCCGTAACAGTCAAAGCTTCCATAAATTTCAGGTCCATTATCTGACGTACAGCAAACTCCGTTTCCCATATAATCATAAAAAAGTACAAATATACCGCCAGCAGTATCATCCAGATACTGTTTTGAACAAGGTCTTCCATTTTTATTCCAGAGGCAAATGCTGCATTCTGAGGCTCTCCCTCTCATAGGAGAATTCTGTCCTGACACCGCCGGATCTTCTCCTCTGGCAGGGAGATTTCCATTTTGAAAGCCAAATTCACCAGTTCGTGTTAAAACATTTAATGGTTCCTGTTCATTTGATTTATCCCAGATGTAATAATCTAAATTTCCTGCACCAAGATATTGAGTAAAAACAATGTTTCCTGTTTCTGTCTGCTTTTTTACAAGCCTTCCGATTCCATCATAAAAATATGAAATCTCCTGCTGAGTTTTTTCCTTCGTCCTGATAATCTGAACTCTTTTTATTCTGTTCTCTGAAGTGTATTCAAATTTCTGTTCTGTTTCTGGAGTCGATTTTAAAACCAAATTTCCATTTTTATCATATTCTGCAGAACAGCCCTGCCCCCATGAAACAAGACGGTTAAAGCTGTCATATTGAAATTCTACAGTTCCTGCAGGAGTTTTTCTTTTTATGAGATTTCCTGCTTTATCATAGCTGTATTCAAATTCAACTACAGGCTGAGATACAGGAATTCTTAATCCATATGAGGTCAGCTTTTCTGTAAGCATAATAATTTTTCTGTAGTCCGCTGCAGGAATAGAGAGAAATTGAACATCTTTCGTCTCTCTTGCAACAGAAAGTCCATTACTTCTGCAATATTTTTCAATATGTTCCATGGTATCAGCTTTTAGAGGATATAAAACCTTACTTATCTGACCATTCAAATTATAATCGTATGAAGTAATTCCCAGATCTGAATCCACCGAATACTTAACATATCCCTCCTGATTAAAAACAATTCCACTTACAAAAATCAGCTTCCCGGCCGCAGAAAACCCAGTCCGCAAAACACAGCGTCCCTGCTCGTCATAAGTCATAAAGTGTTTTTCACCGGATGAAAAAACTTTTTCTGTTTCCCTGCCATATTCATCATATTTGAACTCTACATAAAATCCGTGAGTTTCATCGCAAATCTTTTGCAGGAGTCCTGCTGAATCGTAGATCCAGGTTACACATCTGACGGGACTTTCTGCTTTTATAAGTTGACCGCAATTATTCCAGGAGTAGATGATTTTGTGTCCGCTTAGAGAATCTTCAGATTCAACCAAATTTCCAGCCGTATCATACTTGAACCACAATTTACAATTCTCATTTTCTGCCATGACAATCTGTCCCACAACATCTTTTTTTATAATTGAATAACGGCCATCGCTCCAGTCGGATTTTTGAATCAGTCCTGAATTCTCATATGCGATTTTTTTTATATTTCCTGAATAATCCTTAAATCCCGTTATCCGTCCAGCTTTATCATATTTCCACTGACATTCCAGTTCATCATTTCTTTTTTCCAGAATTAACTGATCAAATCCTGCAGTTGTAAAATTCCGGGTAAGTCCGTATGAATCAGTCTCCGTTATATTTTTACCATCAGCAGAATAAGAAAAATTTTTTATGTATCCTGTAGAAATGGAATGTTTTGTAAGCCTGCCAGATTCATCATATTGAAAATTATCTGTGCTATAGAAAGGTGATTCCGAAATTTCAAGAAGCTTACCATCCCTTGAATACCTGCAACGCAGTAAATCCCCGGATCTGTCTTTACACAGAGTCAGATGTCCATATACATCATAAAAAAACAGTATGTTGTTTCCATCGCTTTCATGAATTTTAGAAAGCATTCCCTCTATATTGTAATAATAAAGCTTTGTCCGACCCTGACTAATTTCTTTTATAAGCCTGTCAAAACTATCGTATTCATAGTCAGTTACGATTCCCCGGCCATCAATACGGCGGATAATATTTCCAAAACCATCCTTAAAATAAGAAGTTTTAACATATCCGCCCTTAATAACAGAAAAGCTTCTGCCGTCATGACTCCACTCAATTGTAGTCTTTAAAACGGAATCGCCAGTGGCAGACAAAACAGCTTCTTCTGTAAGATTACCCTGGTTGTCATAGGACCATATCATACTTCCAGACGATGACGAAATATTTACCAGTCTGGAATTCTCATCGTAATAGTAAGAATTTCTGTTTCCATCAGCTGTAACAAGCTCTTTTAAAAGTCCATCACCATACCAGTAATAATATGTACCTTCCCTGCCTTCAATTTCCGGCGTTACTTTTACAGGGAAACCATTATACCATTCATAATTGTATCTCTTACCTTGTCCATAACTGACATTCCCATAAATACCGCCCCGGAAACTATTTAAAGCCCATGTTTCAACATCGTTAACAGCACTACTGATACAAATGTCATTCCATTTTGTTTTTGTATGCCGCATGCCATCAGAATATACAATGGTACTGGTGATCTTTTGCCCGGATTGTGATCTTATAAGAGCTTCTTCATCAAAAGCAGATTGCCGACCGTATTCATCGAAATAATTTACGGAGCTTCCTGTACAGGTTCCCCCGGCATTCCACTGATACTGCATAAGTATGTGGCATATTTCTTCTTCCGGAAAATCTTTATCTTTAAATAAATTCGTTTCTCTTAATCTTGCCCCTGGAGTCCACTCAAAACTTTTTATCAGCCGTCCGTCCAAAAATGCTTTTTTTAAATTATGGGTATTATTCCATTCAAAACTCCAGTCCCTGACTTTTCCTGTTACAGAATCTTCATATCTGTGGCGGATAAGATCACCACGGGCAGAATAAAACAATTCCTCTGCCAGACCTGTGCAGTAATTAACTCTGGTATAGTGTTTTCCATAGGACCATGAAACAAGAACCCTGCCGTTCAGCTTTAAAGCTTTTTTGCGTCTGTTGTCATCCCATTCCAGCTGGAAGTCCTTCCAGAAAACAAGATTTCCTGCTCCGTCATATTCATAATTGATTTTATAGCCACGACAATCAGTCTGACTCTTCTTAAAGCCATTTTGATCGTATTCAAAAGTCCTGACAGGTTCATCAGCGTCTGATATCTTTACACAAAGATTTCTCTGATCATAATCAAAATACAGCGTCCTTCCAGATGGAAGTCTCATATAAACGAGATTTCCGTTTTCAAAACGCCTTTCTTCACTGGTGCCGTCAGCAAATGATGTTTTGATTCTATTTCCGGCAGTATCATATAAAAAGCTTACAGTCTCTCCATTGATAGTTTCTGCCCCCAGATTTCCTTCATCGTTCCAGGTATAAATATGATCAACACCATTTCCATACAGTTCTCTTGTTACCCGGCCTTTATCATCAAACCAGATTTTTGTTTCTACGCCGTCAAAATCCTTATATACCACATAGTCCTTCTTGTCTCTGAAAGTAAAGGATTCTTCGCTGCCATTTTCGTTCACTACTGAGGATACAACATACCACCCTTCATTCATCTTTTTGTAATTGATTGATGTATAACTTCCGTCGCTTTTTAAAACCTTTGTAAGGTTTCTTCCATTGTTGTAATAATACGAAGTAACTTCTCCTTCGGTATCCACAACTGAAGCAAGCATATTCCCGGCATAGTTATATCTTACGTTTTTATGCCCGTCACCAGCCTCAATCAGTCTGTGATTCTGCCACTTAAAAGAAATTGTTACAGAATTTCCAAGAACACATGACTCAAGTGTACCATCCTTATATTTATACTGAATCTGATTACCGCCATACCGTTCAAAAACCTTCTGTCCAAATTCATTAAACTCTGTAACTGTACCATTTCTAATCAAGGTGATTTCATTATTGGAACTTTCTATGACCTGTATTGACGAACCGGGAAATGTCAAATTACACCAGCCTGCTGACGTGCGCTGAAAAATCTGACTTTGCCCCTGTTCATCTATAAATATAAAGCTGTCGGCCCCAAGTCGTTCAGCCCATCGGCCTTCCAGTCCATAACCTGTGTACAGGTTTAAGTTTTTAGTTTTTTTCGACAGTGCATAATCCTGTTCTATTAGAGCCGCTTCTGCCTTTCTTATTTCCAGGGCATCTGCGTAA
Organism: Treponema sp.; assembly: GCA_045627285.1. Lineage (GTDB taxonomy): Bacteria > Spirochaetota > Spirochaetia > Treponematales > Treponemataceae > Treponema_D. The sequence continues at coordinate 7,928 of JAZQNJ010000013.1, forward strand.
TCAAAAAACATTTCGAACAGTTTGTTTGTATCCTGCATTTCCTCATACTCTTCGACTGCCGCTTCATATTCTTCATAGTCAAACCAGTCATCAGAGTAGTCAGGTTCCTGACCTGTGAGAGGAACATATTCCTCCCTTATAGTTGTAAAACTATCTGGATATGTTTTTCTTAAATTTTCTTCAACCGTTTCATAGAATTCTGTCATTTCCTTCAGCTGTCTTTTTACGGTAGATATATCAAAATTGGAATATTTCCATCCACCCCGAATTATTCGAGCATCAAGACTACATACCCAGTTTTGCCCAAATGCTCCGTATTCAATTTTGTATGTATCGATGGGATCCGGATAATAGTCATCAGATTCATCGTCGATATACACATAGGGTTCGTAATTATAGGGATTTGTATTTGATCGAAACGTTCTTTCAAGTAAAAAAACTACAGGTCCAAAGTCCATAGAAAAATCCAGACACTTGTGCTGATAGGACCCTGTATATAGATGCACTGGATCTCCTAATGTTTGTACAACGTTTCCATACCGGTCAATTACTTTGCAAAAGCTGTTTTTTTCGGATATATCCAGTGAATATCCATATTGGGCAGCTGTTTTTTCAAGCTGAGCCTTGGCTTCATTTAATTCTTTAGTCAAAACATATCTTTCTCGGGAAACCTGAAGCTTTCCCCACAAACCAGGCGTTTCCTGAATATCAGCCAGTTTTCTTTCCAGAGTCTGAACTTTAGAATAAGCGGCTACCAGATCTGACTTATCGGAAGTGAAACCTCCACCACCTCCCCCAGACCCATATCCTGTACCAGAATAAAAACCATCAAGTTCCCTCTGGTCACTGTCCCAGTCATTTGCAGCATCATTATCGGACCAGCCATAGAGAGGAGTTACTGTTAACAAAGTAAAAAGATAAAACGAAATAGCATACAGCAGTTTTTTTCGATTATTCATTTACTGTTCCTCCTAAAAAGTTCCATAAAATAACTTGTCTAAGAAAGAGATATTTCCTTCCGCAGTAGGGACATAGGATGAAAATCTTTTTACAAAATCACATTTTTCTTCAATTCTTGTACCCCACACATAAAACTGAGTGTAAGGAAGCTGCACAACGGAGGAAGCATTAAAAGTGGCAAAATATAGTCCAAGAGGATATAGAGAAACTCCGTTTTTTGAACTGCCGGAAGAAACGTATAAAGCCTGTTTCAGTGCATTTTCCAGATTTGCATATCGGGAAGAAATATTCAGACCATAATAGGCATATTCATTTGTAATAGTTCCAGCCATTTCATAGAGATTAAGATATCTGTCACATGGATAAGATCCTGAATCATAATAAATTTTTGAATCGAAAAGCTTTTTTTTAACAGCAACCTGAAGACTATATGAATTCATCAGCCGGGAAGCTTCCTTAAAAAACTCATCTGTGGCATTAAATAGAAAATCTGTTTTACTGCAGTCTATTACGGAAAAACATGCATATTGATAATCTTGATACTGTTTTTCAAACTCCAGTGCAAGTGTCATGCAAAAATCTTCAGCAGTCCCATCCGTTTCTCCAAATTTTTCTAAAATCTGATCATAATTCCAGCCGTCAGCTGATTCCACCCCAGGAGCCCCGCAAATGAAATCTGACAAATTATGAAGCTGATATACAGTTTCCATATTCATAGAAAAACACGTATCAAATCCAATAAAATCAAGCTTCTTTCCGCCTTTTTTTATGCCGGCTTCTATTCCCTTTTTCATCTCCACAAGAGACATAGTTGTCTGGGAGTAATTATCTGACGCATAATACCGCATAGCCTGGGAATTCAATAAACTTACGTCTTCATCACCCCTAAAACCAGAACCATGGCCCCAGATAACAAGACCAGTATGCTTTGCTGGAAATTCTTTTATGGAAAAACTTATGAGACCGGAAAGTGTATCCCTGGAGGCCATATCAAGCTCCATAGGAATTCCCGTTTCCAGTTCCAGCTCCGGACATGTAATCCACTCTGACACTATGGAATTAGAATTACCTTCATCCCTTCTAACTTTAAACAGTCTTGTATCAGACCAGTTGCCACAGGAAGCATCATAACCGGAACTTCTGTCCAAAAGCACCAGTATGTTAATCTTTGAGTTGTCAATGTCCGCACTTTCCATTTCATTTAAATCACGTATCGCAGAACTTTCCAGGTTATTATCTGCGGCCATATAAACAATAATTGTCCATTCCTTTTCCTGAGGCACAAGTTCTTCTATATATTCATCCTCTATTTCAGCAGGATTTTCATCCTCTGCTCCTTCTTCATCTGTTCCAGACTCATCCCCCTCCTCTGAATTTTCAATATCATTCGGACTATCTTCATCAGCTGACAAATCCTTTTCGTCAGAAGCATTGACTTCATCTACCAGGTCTGAATCTTCTGTTAAGGTATTATTTTCTGTATCACCATCATCTCCTGACTTTTCTGATTGTTCAGATTCATCATCATCCACCGGTGCTTCAGATTCATCAGGCAGATTTTCTTCTGATTCCTGATAGTCATCAGTTTCATCCGGTTGAGAATTCTGTGAATCTTCAATTTGTTCATTAGTGCTCTCCCCACTTTCCGGGATTTCTGTAATATCAGTTTCATTTACTATCTCACTGTCATCAGGAATTTCTGTAGTTTCGATTAGTTCCTCCGGCAAATCAGAGCTGTCGGTCTGTTCCCCGCTGATTGAATCATCTGGGGTATCAGTTTTTTCAGTTTCTTTTATGGTCTGGGAAGAATTCTTCATTTCAAAATAATCATCAGGCATAGGAGTGCAGCCTGCCAGAAAACAGACAGCAATTATCAGTACAATAAGCTTTTTCAATACAATTCCCCCTGTATGCTGTGTTTACCAAAATAGTCTGTCCAGAAACTATTGTCTTCATAAAGAATCCTGGAAATAAAAGTTTCTTCCAGTACAAGATTTTCTTTTCCTGATTCTGAAAGGTAATCCTCAAGATGAAATCCTGCATCCATTACTGCCCCGGCTTCTAAAGAATAGTTAAACTCCAGCCTTAATTCATTACCACCTTTTAACGGAAGTTCATCTTCATTTTTCTCAAACACGAACACCACATTGACAGTTTTTATTGTTTTTCTACTGTCATTTTTTACTTTCAGAAAAACTGCCTTTCCGCCGAAATATTCAGGGCTCTCATCCATAGCAAGCCTTATACCTAAGACAGAAAAAGGACATTTTTTAGTATCCATTTTTCCAGTTGAAGCACAGCCTGCAAAAATAAAAAGAACAAATAAAAGTATCAGACTTACTGCCCTGATTTTTTTTCCAGAAAACTGATTAACCATTGTCTTTCCTCCTGATAATTGTCTTTTTTCCACATACAAAGATGTCTGTAAAAGTCCAGCATTTCCGTATGTTCTCCATATTTTGTCTCTTCTTGAATTCGACTTAGGGCTTTGTCATAAAGATGATTTTTTATATCTTTTTCAATTTCACTATAAAGCTTCTTTGATGAAGAAATCTGAATACACCAGACTGATTTTTCATCGTTAAAGGAAACTTCTTTTAAAAACGAAGTCCACCCTTTTCCTCTTCCCTCAATCAAAAAGTTTCCTTTCTTCCGCTTCTCAATAAAAAAAATACCGTTTCTGTCTGTAAATGTTTCTCCAGAAGATGTCTTGATCCTGTAATTTTCTACTGGTTGACCATCTCCGCAGACTCTTCCTGTAAAAATCATTGGATTTTCTGATGGGAGAGAACTGCAGGAAGAAAACAGACAGAAAATGATTCCGTAAATCAGGCAACTGCCCGATGTTTTATTTAATAAACTCATTTAATTCTCCTATTCTATTTCTTTCAAAATTTTCCCGGTTCTGTCCCTGTAAAACGAATAATATGTCCCATCGTTCCGCCTGATTCGACCAAGCAATGACAGTTTTTCTGGACTACGGCTTAACTCAGGAATTATCTTCTGATTGAGTGGACGTAACGGAACAAACTCCTTCTGTTTGAACAGTCTGAAGTAAGACGCCAGTATCTGACATACAGAGCCGTTTTCTGAAATTCCTGAAGAAAATGAAGCATAAACTGTACAACCGTTAATCTCAGAGACAATTCTTAATCCAGTCTCATGCCAGAAATTTTCATTTGTCGTTTTGCAAATGCCATTCAACACACTACCAAGTTTTTCATGAGATATAAAAAAACTCATTTCTGTTTTTTTATTCTCCAGTTCCTCTGACTGAATTAATCCCCCCAGGTCAGTTACAGCACTTCTCAAGGCCTTCTGAAACATTCCTGCCTTGGAATACTCTTCATAGGAAAAAGTATTTTCTGCTTCCCTTTTTATCTGGAAATCAACTGTAAAAACAGGTTCTCCGTTTCTGTAAGAAACTGAACACCCTCGATCAAAAACAATTTCCTCCGGTTTGCATCCATAAACAATAAATCTGCAGGAAGCTTCTTTCCAGACAAAGGATTCAATAGAGCCTCCATTCTGATACACACGCTGCAGAGTAAGATCTGTAACTTCCTGACAGTCAGGAAACCTGTCCTTTAATACAAAATTATCCTTATATTCAGTTTCAACCACAGTTTTCTCCTTTTTTAATCCAGTCAATAACCCTGTTACGCAAGTTAGAATGAATAAACAAAAAATAAAAATGAACAAAATACTTCTATATTTGTTCCCTTTTAGTTTTCTGTCTTCCAGCCTTATATTCCCTATAGAACCATCTTCCCGAGCTTGCTCCAGTATTGCCTTATCTACCACTGCCACATCTGCAGTAAGCTTCCACTTCTTAAATCTATATCTAATGAGAGTTATAAATCTTTCCGAATAGCAGGGATGTTTTTTTTCAAGCTCCTTTTTTATATGGGAATTAATTTTTCTCCGGGACAAAAGCTTAAAACTTACGGGAATACAATAGGTGTCGTAATCGTTTTTTGAAATAATGACCTGTTTTCCCATGATTAAAGCTCCCTGCGGCAAACCATATACTTAACCTTGCCACTGTTTTTCCAGCGACATTTAAGTTTCTGTTCTCCCATAAAAGGAGAGATTTCCATTTCCTGAATCCCAAGATAATTCTGGCAGTATTCTGCAAAGTCCATAAAACTCGTATTTGCAGTATTTTTATCCATGCACAATTTTTCAAAGCCTCTTACAACCAATTCATCCCGCTTATATTCCTGATACTGTTCTTTGAGTATGGTTGTAGAATTCTTTGCAGTTTTTAAGGCCGAAAAACTGATTCCCAGAAAATAAGCAAATAATACACAGGCCCCTACAACTTCACATAGTTTCATTCAGTTCCTCCTGCATCTCAAGGACGATATTTTTTTCTGATATTAAGTTTCTGTGTATTTTTTCAACATACTGAGTCTTACTGAAGATGACTGAAGACATTACTACCAGCAGCGCAGAAAAAACAAAAATCAAAGTCAGGGTTTCCAGCATTACATAGGCTGAATCTAAGTTTCTTTTAGCAAACAAGGATTTATTCCCATGAAACAATGTCTTTTCCATGTCCAGTACCTCCTTCTTTTCCATCACTTCCAAGACTAAAAAGCACAAAAGGAATTCCCTCCGGGACTTTTGAAGGAAGACTCATACTGTCTCCACTGTAATAGAAGTATTTATTTCCCCAAGGATCTGCAGAAATCTTTCTGTCTGTATATGGACCTGCCCAATTTTCTTCAGACTGTGAATCAGGCTTACTCCAAAGGGCATCAAGACCTTCCTCATCTGAGGGGAAACGGCCACAGTCGATATAAAAACATTGCAGTGCCATTCTGTAGTTTTCCAGCTGGCTTTTAGCAAGAGAAACTTTCCCTTTCTGGACCATATCCATAGCTGCCACACTTACCTGACAAGCAAGGACAGCCGTAACTGCCAGAACAGCCAGCGTCTCAACGAATGTAAAACCACCGTCAATTCCATCTCTAACTCTCTTTTTCAAAACACTCCTCCTTCAAAAATCAAGACAGGCATTATTACTTCTCTTACTATCAGTAGAATGTAAAAAGACGTAACAAAAATTACTCCTGGCTGCACGCAACTGATAAATCGATTTTGTTTAATCTTTTCTCTCTCAAGTAATTGAGAAGCTGCCTGAGCAAAACACTTTTTATCTCCTGTAACCAGACTTACTGATAATTTTTCCTTCAGGTAACACCAGCTGCCTGAAAGGTCTCTATCTTTAAACTCCACTTCAAAAGCATCTTTTACTGAGTTTCCCCAGATAAGATGCTTTCTGATTCCAAGAACAAGCTGCTCCATTTTTTTATCTCCGGATACTACAAGTAGACAGCAGTCCAGGGCTCTGACCGGAGGAACGCCCTTTTCAAAAGTAAAAGACAAAGTTTTTAGAAAGATGACTATTCCCGGCACCCTAAAAAACTGTTTTTCAAGCACCACAAGACCTGCCAGAACAAAAAATGCAAAAGACAATGTCTGAAAAGCAAGTTTAAAAACACCTGTGCTGCTGCTTTCTGTCAGGACATCAGGAAGAACAAACATCTTTAATATCAATGAAAAACCAAAAGTAGCAGTCATTAAAAACAAGGGATACAGGAGGGACCCCCACATTTTGCGGAGGTTTTCATTTTTATCCTTCAACAAAGACAGTAAAAACTGCAAAGCCTCAGTAAGACATCCGCATTCCTCCGCCACTTCCACAATTCCGCAATACCAGGGGGGAATCTCGAGAAATGAATTATTTCTCAAAATCATCGAAAACTTTCTTCCCTGCTCAAGACCGCAAGCTACCTCTTTTGCCAGACTGGAAATGTCAGTTGAGCTATTATTCTGTTCCCACAAAATTCTGCAGCTGTTTCTGATAGAAATACCTGAAGAACAGAGCTGCATCATTAATTCCGTAAAATTCAAAAGCACTCTGTCATTTTTCATATGCTTTCCTTCTCCAGATAACAGTTAATGTCAAAACGATCATCCTTCCCTGATATTTTTCCGGAAACATATTCATTCAGCCTTACAACTTTTGCTTTAAGCTGAACTGATCCTTTTTTAGTGCATTCAAGATTCTGTTGAATCATCGCTTTTAGCGTACTGGACAATACTTTAATGTCAGTCCCAAGATCGCAGAGCCGAAGAATTGTTTCGTAAAAACTTCCTGTGTGAACGGTGGCAATCACAAGATGACCAGTCAAAGCACCTCGTATGGCAGTTGATGCTGAAATTCTGTCCCTGATTTCTCCGATAAAAATCACATCAGGATCATGTCTAAAAATAAGTCGAAGAGCACTATCAAAATCCATGGAAAGAGCATCATCAACTTTTATCTGAGAAATACCCTCCAGAACAAATTCAGGAGGATCTTCTATTGTTACAATTTTCTTTTTCCCGACACAAATAGTCTGTAATTCTTTTAGCATTGCAGCGGCAGTTGTAGATTTACCTGCTCCAGTGGGACCACAAATTAAAACAAGTCCACTGTTCAGCGAAACAATATCTTTTATTACAGTTGTCTGCTGTTCTGTAAATCCAAGTTTTTCCAGACTGAGAGGAGCCCTTCCTGTATCAAGTAGTCTCATAACCACGCTTTGACTAAAATCACTTCTAACAGAAGAAACAACAGGAATACAGGAAACTCTCACCACAACTTTTCGTGCTGATGTTTCAAACGAAAACTGTCCGTCCTGTCCCTTCCGGCTTTCCATTAGATCCATTTTGGCAAGAACCTTTATACGTCTGACAATTTCACTGCTTCTTTCTGGCAATAAGCTGCATTCACTTACAAGACTTCCGGAAATACGAAATCTGATACAGTTTTCTTCTATATGGATATCTGTTGCAGACTGTCTTACAGCTTCTTCAAGTATGGAATCCAGCAGCATCACTGCAGCACTTTTTTCTATTTCGTCTGAAGCTCCTTTGTTTACAGTTTTCTCATCTTCCCTGCTTGTACCGTAATTCCTTGAAACGATTCTTTCCAAAACATCCCGGCTTACTTTTTCAAACTGACAGACTACATCGTTTCTACTAAAAAACAGCTTTACTGACCTCTCCAGTCTTTTCTTCAGCTCCCAATCGTCAGGATCAAGTAGCCCAAATTTTATATGTCCGCTCCCCTGTTCAATAATTCCAGTACCGTTGTACAGACAGAACTGAGGTGTTAAATCGTATTTTTCAAGCCTTCCTGTCATAAGATTTCAAACTCCTTTGCAAGTCTTCTGTATTCTTCCTTTTCATCTGTTTCTGCTTCACTCTCAGACACTGCGGCTGCCGGCCGTGGAACAAGATAAATCACCATTTCTGTTGTTTCTTTCTGCACGTTTTTTCCTTTAAAAAACATCCCCAGTAATGGAATTCTTGATATATAAGGAATTCTGCTTGTAGAATAGCTTTCATCCTTTTGCACCAGACCGCTTAGAACTACTGGCTCACCCCACTTACCGCACACTTCTGTTGAAACAAGTTTTTCACTGGAAGGCGGTGGATTTCCTGTCCTAAAAGAAGAATCTTCTCCCCTGCGGCTTATACTGGCATTGATTGCTGTATTTACATTTCCTTCCCCGTTTACAGTGCCTGTAATTTCCAGCTTTAAGCCTGAAACAATTTCCCTTGTTACACCTGAATACACAGGCTTTCCTGTTTCCGGATCAAGATTATTGTCTCTATACCTGTAAGTACTTGTGTTTTGAAAAGAAATCGGTTTGCCGCTTATTCCCGTCAAGGTTGTATCTGCAAAGACAGAAGCCCTGGATTCGTTAATGGAAGCCTGTAAATCAGCGGTAAATTTAATTCCAAAGCAATTCACCAGATCTATGTTAAAATCCAGCACTGACCCTGCCATAATTGTAAAATTATCATAAGGGGCATCTGTTCTCTGCAAGAAACCAAGTGTAGGATTCCATTCTTTCTGATTTGACTTCTGATACTGGATAATAAGCAGGTCATAAGTTATTAAAAGGGGTGGAATATCAAACTCCTGCATATTCTTATTAACTTCCTTGAATTTTTCACTGGAGCACCTGTAGTAAAAGGAATCACTTCTACCGCTGGAAAACAAATCATGCTTATTAAGAAAAGGCGGTGGATTTTTTATTACGTCTTCTGCTTTAAGGTACTTGAGTAAAACCAGGTGATTTTCTTCCATAACATCAAAGCTTTTTCTGAATTCATCAAACAACTGCTTTTCTTTTTCTGTGCAAAGAAAAATAAATCTTTCCCTTCCTGTAAAGATTATTTCCACCTCCGGAAACCTTTTTGAACATACTGAAAGAAAATCATCCCGGGAAGCAAAACACAGGCTGCTGCTCCACCATTTTTTTGATCTGGCTTCAATTTTTTTCCGGTTGTTTTTTGACTGAAGCAGATAATAGACATTATCAGCAAAAACGGATTCGCCTCCTCCCTGTTCACAGATTATGGTCATAAGTTCTTCAAAGCTTTTTCCATTTATACTCAGGTTAAGTAGTCTTGCTTCTGTCCCCCACAAAATGGAATAATCCTTTCCTGCCTGACTGCAAAGTTTTTCAAATACAGCTGCCAGGGTTCCGTTTTCGATGCGGCAATTCCACAAACCATTTTCAGCTTCCCATAAATCAATTTTTGTGGCTGACACAAGGGCAGACTGAGTTCTCGTTATTCTCCCCACATGAACAAAACCGGTAGATTTTTTTTCAACCTGATATCCGGAACAGAGGTTCGTAATTCTGTTTATAACCTCTTCTGCCTCACAAAAACCTGTATGAATGCTCACCTTTGTCTGTGGAAGAGAATCAAAAGTTATACATACACCGGACGCCAGGGCGAATTTTTCATACAGAAGATTAACAGGTAAATCAAAACCATCCAGGTTATAAAGTCCGTCTTCATTTTTCTGGATTCTGCAACGGCTCACAATCCAGCCGTCAGGATTCTTTTCCACATATAGTCTGGACATCCGCAAAAATGATTCAAAGGACCTGTCAAAATCATCCCCGGAAACACGAAAATCACCCTTTCCCTCAACAGTATCATCAGCGGTAACAGAAATTCCCTTATACAGAGACACCGCATAAAAGATTTCCTTATAATCCTGATTAATAAACTCAAAATCTTCGCTAAAGCACCAGGCAGCAAACAACAGCAAAGCATTCACAAGACAAGTTATTTTTTTCAATCATTCATCCTTTCCCCTCACATATACTATTTGTGCAGATATGGCAAAAAATGCAAAAAACAATCAAAAAATTTTAAACAAATCACTAATTCCCGAAATTCTCTTATTGTGGTAATATCTTTATGTACTTTCGGGTAAAAAACATGATTAATTACTGGCAGCAGGAAGGCGGCATTTTCGTAAAAAAAGACAGAGACTCCATCGATCCCGACAGAAGACTCTGGGTAGATGCCCGCAACGTTACATCAAAAGAAATCTCAACTCTGGAACTGGACTACGAACTGGATCACGATCATGTTGTAGACTGTCTCGACCCTGATGAACTTTCACGCATTGAACAGGGAGAAGGATACGTTCTTACAATCATGAGGCTTCCTGTTTATCAGCCAAATGCCGAAGTACGCTACAACACAGCTCCAATGGGTGCCATCATTTTTCCAAATACAATCATCACCATGTGCTGGACCGATTGTGAAGTTTTAAAAGATTTAAGTGCAAACCGCATCAAAGATCTTTCCATGAATGACTTTCCTGCCTTCATCACACGAATCTTAAGCCGTGCAGACACCATGTTCCTCCGCTACCTTAAGGAAATTTACCGCAGGTCCAACTCCATCCAGCAGGAATTGCAAGAATCTGTAGAAAACAGTGAACTTCTGCAGCTGTTTAACCTGGAAAAATCACTGATGTACTTTACATCTTCCCTTAAAAGCAATCAGCTTTTACTGGAAAAAATCAGAAAGACAAAAATCATCAAGTTCGACGAAGAAGACCAGGACTGGCTTGAAGATGTTGAAGTTGATAACAGACAGGCTATGGAAATGGCATCAACCTACTCACAGATTATTTCCGGAACAATGGATGCCTTTGCTTCCGTAATTTCAAACAATATGAACATGGTAATGAAACAGCTTACAGTATTCTCTGTAGCCCTCATGCTGATTTCATTCATTACAAGTTTCTGGGGAATGAACATCCGCCTTCCATGGAGCAAATCCGACAGCTGGACAGGATTCACAGTAATCAGCATCGGTTGTTTTGTTCTGTCTGTAGGTTCATTCTTTTTAATCACATTTATGCCGGCCCTTCGCAAAAAGTGGCGCAACAGAAAGGGCCGCCGATAAAAGAGGCAACTCATGAAAAAATCATCAAAGTTTTTTCTTTCAGCAACTATCATTACTGCCCTTATTGCAGCAAATCTTACAGCTCAGGAATATGACTTTACAGATCTTGATATGGTTCCTATGGGGCCGTCAGAAGGTCAGGTATACGATGTTTATGTAATTGGAGACGGAAGCCAGTCATATACTGAGATGCGCTGGATTACACCATTTTTAATAAACAGATCAGAAACAACTTACGACTTATGGTATTCAATCAGAACAGCCGCTGAGGATCTGGGATACAAATTCCTGAATCCCGGACAGGAAGGTTCAGAAGGAAAGCGTGGAGCCGCCCCTACAGAATTCAAGAGATACCAGCCTGTAACAATGATCAGCTGGTACGATGCCGTAATCTGGTGCAACGCATTTTCAGAAATTTCAGGCTATACCCCCTGCTACACCTACAAAGGCAAAGTCCTTAAAGATGCAACAGATACAGCAATCCTGGATTTATGTGAATGTAACTGGAAAGCAGAGGGATACAGACTTCCATCAGAAGCAGAATGGGAATACGCTGCCAGAAAAACATCATGGGGTTTCCAGGGCGGTGATTTAATGAGCGGTCAGGTTGACGAAAAAGGCCGTCCAGACTATACAATTCCAGAAGAGGAAGTAAGCTGGACAGCAGCCAATACAAAAGTTACTCATACGGCGGGAACTGCAGGCACTCCATGGGAACCAAAGGCACCGCCAAAACCAGGCAGCGGTAATCCCAACGGTTCAGGTCTTTTTGACATGAGCGGCAATGTCCTGGAATTTGTATGGGACTGGATGGCAAATTACAAAAGTACAGAACCGGGTTCAAGAGCCACAGGTCCTGATGCAGGAAGCCAGCGTGTAAGCCGTGGTGGAAGCTGGTCAGATTTTACACCATTCTGTTATGCCGGTGACAGATACAGTTTTGATCCTAACGAAGTCTACAATTACTTTGGTTTCAGACTGGCACAGACAAAATAAAAGGGGCGTCTGCCCCTCGTTCCATAAAAAAGGGACTGTCTTAGAAGTTTTCAAAACTTCAATAAGACAGACCCTTTTTTATTCCACTGCCCCCTCTAACGGGGACACCCCGTAACGCCCCGGAATTTTACAGGCTTAAAAGTTCAGCCTTTGTTACAGACCATGTTTTATCTTTTAATTCAAGTTCAACCCAGCCGTATTTTCCTTCAGCAAGGCTTCCAGGATTAATTACAGTTGAATCGCCGATTTTATCGATTCCTGCACTTTCGTGAATATGTCCTGTTACTACAAGAACCGGCTGTTTTTCTTCAATAAATCTGCGTAAAAGTTCGCTACCCACGTGAACACCATTACCGATGCAATCACATTTAGTATCTTTTGGAGGATTATGCATAATAAGGACAAGGCTGTTGCACTTTCCTTCTTCATCTCCAATGTGCTGGATTGAACTGTTAATAATGTTAAAATCCCCGGCCAGTTCTTCTTCTGTTCTTTCAAAAGGAGTAGTTCCTGTAAATTTTGATCCACCGCCGCTTCCAGCCAGTACAAGCCCTTCATGAAATACCATGCTGCCTTGTACACTTATATCAGCATCATCAATGGCATCTAAAAACTCAGGATCATCACAATTTCCAAGAACTGCAAAAATAGATTCGTGCCGCTTTAAAAGACATTCAAGAGCAGGCTTTGCAGTTTCGGTATGTTCAAACTTTGCAAAATCTCCGCCAAAAAGAACCATATCAGCTTCACCAAATTTATCAGCCAGCTTTTCAATATTTTCTGTATCCCCATGAATATCACTGATTACTAAAACTTTCATTTTATTTCTCCTGAATCTTAGACATTACTTTTTTCAGCTGTTCCATCTGCTCGTGAGTACCGATTGTAATTCTCAAATACTCTTCAATACCAGGTGTAGCAAAATGACGTACAAGAATCCCTTCCTGTTTGATTTTTTTGTATGTTTCTTCGCCTGAAACACCTTCTTTTTTGCAGAAGATAAAGTTTGTCTGACTGTCCAGAACATACCAGCCTTTTTCTCTCAGGAAGTCAATGAATTCATCTCTCTCAAAGGCAACACTTTTTGCACATTCAGCGTAATATCCTACATCACTGCAGGCAGCTATTCCCGCCTGTTGAGCCATAAAGTCAATTGGAAAGTGGTTAAGACTGTTTTTTACTGTTGTAATGTGATTAACGAGATCAGGACTTGATACAACATAACCAAGACGGAGCCCCGCTCCACAAAGTGATTTACTGAAAGTACGGACAATTACAAGATTCTTAAATTCCGCAAGAAGAGAAATACAGCTTTCTCCACCAAAATCAACGTAGGCCTCATCTACAACAAAAACCCTGTTTTCCGGAGCAGCTTTTATCATCTGACGGACTTCCTCTTTTGTAAGACCAAGAGATGTAGGTGCGTTAGGATTTGCAAAAATAATTGAAGAATTTTTTTCCTTTGCGTCTGAAAGGATTTTCTCTTTATTCAAAGTCCAGTCACTGTTAAGAGGAACCTTATCCATTGGAATATTGTAAAAACCGGCATAAACAGGATAGAAGGAATATGTATGCTCTGGTACTACTAATTCTCTGTCGGAATCAAAAAAAGCATAAAAGATAAAGCTTAGAACTTCATCAGAACCATTTCCACAGTAAATCATGTCAGGAGTTACTGTAAAAGGAAGTTTATCGCCCTCTGAAGGAGTTACCTTTGCTCCACTTCCATTTTCATCCCCGCCTTCCAGCTCTGCACGGCAAAGAACACCACCGCACTGATTCAGCATGGAAGCAATTGCAGACTTAAGCTGATTTGAATCAGGATCAGGATAAAGAGCCATTTTTTCGGCATAATCTTTAGCAGCCCTTACAACTGCCTCTGAAACTACAGGACTTGGGGGATATGGATTTTCGTTGGCATTAAGTTTTATGTATACTCTATCCTTTGGCTGTTCTCCAGGAACGTAAGGATGGAGATTTTTCATTCTCTGTGCAATCATTTTTTATTCCTTAAAAAAAGATGTATTTATTTTATTCCCAAAAGGCTTTTGTATCAATGACAAGTTTTTTCTAGTTAAATAAGTCTATTATCTCTGCACCCCTCCACAAGAAAAGTCTCACATCTTTTACCACAAATTTGATTTACGAATTATAATGCTGATTCCTGTCTTTATAATTGAGAAAAAAAATTTTTATTGTTAAAATAACTGTATGGCTACAACAACTTCAATTATTGTACTGCTTAAGTTTTTTGCAGGGCGACAAAACAGCGCAGCAATCGATTTTAATGAATTCTGCGATTACCTTAAAAGATATTCAGAACATCATCTCGAGGAACAGCCATCACTTGTTACTTACCTTTCAGACACTGCAAACCAGCTTCAGAAAGAACTGGATAAACTGGCAGAAACCAGACAAATCGTTCTCCTTACTCCTGCACCAGACAAAAAGGTCATTGTTGTAATTGCTTACTTTACTGACAAATTTGCTACCCGATACAAGGAAATCAAAGGAACACCACAAATTCCGTTTCCTCAAGAAAGTGATATCCCTAAAAAAATTCCGAATGAGGTTGTTACAAGAAAATCTGCTGCAGAGCTTATCAACAGCCTTCTTCAGAAAGAAACCCTCAACGATAAGACACTGTGGGGCGTAGTACTTCCTCACGACTCTCCTACAATTCTTCTTCCTTCGATTACATCAGTACACACTCTCATAGAATGTGCTGTTTTAAAAATCCGCACAATGCTGGCAAAGGATGAACATCACGACTACTTTCTTAAAAAGCTCACTGTTTCAAACCCGGGAAAGGAAATGACAGCAAAGAGCAGCTTTAATAAATTTGTACAGAATCCTGATGCCGGTGTACAGATGATAAAACAACCGGAAGAATCATTCTACTTTCTTACACAGCTTCTTTTCTTTATCAGACAGGATTACGAAAAGGTAAAGGACGTTACAGCAGAAGATCTTGCAGTGCTCCAGTCTGTCTACATTATCGAAATTGCCGCAAACTACTTCAAAAACAGGGCTCAGGAAAACAATAAAAAAGAATCAGCCTTAAAAACACTGGAACAGCAGCTTGCCCAGCCGCCATATTATTTTACCTTCGATACAATTACTCATTTTACAAGCAATTCCGGCGTTCCACTGCTTGGACTTTATACAGAAGATGATTTAAAGAATTTCCTTCATCAGAAAACTACAGAAAGTACAGAAAATGAACTTCCAGAGCTTCTTGTTTTCAAGACCGATGATGATACGAGATATTTTATTTATAAAAACCGGGTTATACCGCTTATTCTACGTCTTTGTGCCGATGCAAGAATTACAATCAGAGATAACATCAAAAAGAACTGGTTTCGTATATTAAAAAACTTCAATGAACTTCCTGAAATGAGAGACCCTCAGGAATTTGAAAAACGCCTTGAAAAAGAAGTTTCAATTCAATCTCCTGTACTCTACTCTCTGTTAAATTCTTCATTCCTTTCTCTCATCACATATGAAAATTCCATAAGTGATGACTTTGCTAATACAGAAGGTTCTAGAGTTACACTTTTTGAAAACGGCAAGCTCATTCCATATTCAGACATTCTGCTTATGAACAGACAGGAACTTCTTACAGATTCAAGAATACTTCTTCCGTTCTGGTACACAATTCCTGTTATTTCATGGATTATTAAAATGATAATGAAGCCCCCTAAAGCAAAAAAAGCAAAGCAGACAAAAACACAGGCTCAGATTTATCACGAAAATGAAGCAGAAAACAGCCGCAAAGATCAGCAGGAAGCAGCTCTGGCACAGGATACTCAGGTCAAAAAGAAGGTTGCACTTCGGGAAGCTGCCCGTGCAGCTGAAGAAAGCCTTGTACCATCAAGTTCAACTCTGGACCGTGAGCTTCATTCCTACGAACATCTGTGGAACAAGCTTATTGGAAAGGCAGCTCACGATAATCTTACAGAAGATGTGAATTCTTTAATCCGGGATTATATGCGAAAAGTTTTAAGAACAATGAAAGCAGAAGGCTTTAATGCAGACCGAATTGCAAGTCTTGCAGAAAGTCTTTGTGAAACACCTGGAATGCAGAAAATCGGGGAACATGATGCTTTATTTATGTATGTCCAGCTTTACATGATTAAACTGGTAAAAAACATTCCAATGTAATTTTTTTTTACAAAAAATGTAATTTTTTAATTTCCTTAAACAATATACAAGGTGTAGCCGGTTATGGTTACACCTTATTTTTTTGAGTCCGGCCGGACTTGTTTTCAGGAGATTTATCATGAACGCAATGAATCAGATTATCATCGAAGGAAATGTTACAAAAGCACCTTCAGCAAAAGAACTCCCAGGTGGAGCAAAACTCTGTATACTTCCAATTGCCGTTAACAGAATCTACAAGGATTCCAAAGGTAATGACGTAGACGAAGTGGGATACTACGACATCGAAGTTTGGGGAGAAAAATTCTCAGAAATAATTATGAAACTTGGATTTACGGGAAGGGGCGTCAGAATCGTTGGAAGATTAAAGCAGGACCGCTGGAAGGATGATTCTGGAAATCTTCATTCAAAGATTTATATCGTTGCTGAACACGTAGACTTTAAACCATTTAAAAAGAAAGTTCCGGAAAATATGGAAACTGCTGACAATAAAGAAAAACAGCCTGAGACTGTAGAAGCCCAGGCTGTACAAGCTGTATTCTAAGAAGTATGAAGCCTCTAAAAGGTAATTTTAGAGATTCCTGATAATAGTTCTGCCGGATTATCTAATTCAAGATTTTGCGGCAGTGTTTCCCCCATTTAACGGTAAACTTATCTGTTACCTGAACGTCTGCCACCACCGAAACCACCTGGACCACGGCCATTTCCTGAACGTCCTCCCGCTTTTCGGCCACCGGTTATACGGCTTCCAGCATAGTTAGGCTTACCGGATCTTCCGCGAGGAGAACCTTTGCCTCTTCCGCGTTCTGCTCTAGCAGCCTTCTCTGCCGCTTCCTTTTCAGCAATAGCTTTGTAGGCTTCCATTTTATCAGGATTATAAAAACCGTCTTTCCAGTTAAAGCGGCTGCTTCCCTGAATTATCTGCTGCTTCATCATGCTGTTGAGAACAAGCTTACATTCCTGCCGTGTAACCTTTGTACGACTAAAATCAATGAGAATTCGTTTTATTCCGTCTTTCTGAAACTGTGCACCTTTATCAACAATACTGAAAGGATTTTCCGGCATTACGAATGTGCCATCTTTATTTGTAAGAACCTTAAATGGCATCTCTTCTTTATCCCAGAAATACATGAAGTCATAACTCTCTGGAAGCTGAAATCTCATTCGGAACAAGGCTGGATACCCATAGGCAGTTACCATAACCCTGTCACGAACATTTTTATCAAATGTAAAGCAAAGATTATCCCTTGAATTTTCAATCGGAGTAATAAATGCCCCGATGTTCTGGTTTTCGAGCCAGCTTACAGCCCATCTGTTAAATGTATAAAGATACGGACCTGCAATAAGATTTACACCCTTACCTTTAAGCATCTGAATGTGAGCCAGATTATTTACGATGAATGTTTTAAATCCATCTGCCACGAGAGCATCAAGTGTCGAGAGAAGTTGATCAGCAGTAGCTTCAGGACAGTATGGATTAAGAGAAATTATTGTCTGCTTTTTTGAAAATGGAAGAACTGTTGTATGAGCGAGCAAATCTTCCTGAGTTTCAAAATTGAGTTCAAGAATACATCGTACAGGATTCATTCCCTGACATGCAAACATATCAGCAATTGTACTTACTTGAACATACATCCCTTCCGGGAAGTAAAGAAGTTCTTTCTTTTCAACAGGAGTAAGATCCAGAACAGGAAGAATTTCATCTCCCGGCTGTTGTCTGAATTTTCCGATATCGGAAGGCAGTACATGAGGGTATCTTTTTGACATTGATTTTGTCTGAAGAAGATAAACCTCATCGTCATGACTGAAACCTTTTGGTATATCAATCCATCTTGATCCATCTTCTTCATCAAATTCTACTGTGCGTACTTTATGACTCACCCGGCCAGTATCATCTTTTCTGGGAAGGCAAATAGAATCACCTGGATCAGGATCGTAGTTTCCACCTTTAAGTTCTGCCATAACAATATGATAATCTTCAGGACTTGCGTCTGGACCAGCAGCAAGACGAGCCTTTTCTTTAGCTTCATCACTGGCTCCCCTGATACGGGCAATTCGTCCCAGATAAATACCTGTTCCACCAGCCTGGTTAGGATTTAAGATTGCACTTCCGGCATTTTTAACGCCGTCTTCATTACTCTTGAAATTGTACCAGTAAGTAGTTTTTGAACGGGCAAAGTCAGTACTAAGCATACGCTTTGCAGCCGCAATGGCACCTTTCTTATCTTCTTTGTAATGGTCCATAAGATATCTGTACGCCGAAACTACAGATCCAACGTACTCAGCACTCTTCATGCGCCCTTCAATCTTAAAAGATTCCACACCAATATCCATAAGGTCAGGAATCTGATCAATAAGCTGAAGATCACTTGGACTGAAGTAATACCCCTGCTTCTGACCCCCGGCAGTCTCAGCAGTGTAAAAACGCCGGCATGCCTGTGTACACATACCACGATTGGCTGACTTTCCACCGAGATAACTTGAAAAGAGACAAAGACCACTTTCACTTACACAAAGGGCTCCGTGAACAAACATTTCAAGTTCGCAATTTGTGTTTTCTTTAATTTTACGAATTTCTTCAAGACCAAGTTCACGGGCAACTACAACACGGCTTAAACCGGCTTTGCTTAATAGATTAACACCTGCTGAACTTTCAACGTTCATCTGTGTAGAACCATGAAGTTCCAGATTTGGAAAGAATTCCTGGCACATGCGCAATACGCCGAAATCCTGAACAATAAGTCCGTCTGGACCTACTTTACTGAGATAACTTAAAAATCTGTATAACCGTTCAGTTTCTGCTTCTTCACTTACAGTATTTACAGTTACATAAATCTTTTTGCCAAGGCGATGAACAGACTGAACTGCTGCTTCAAACTGATTCCAGGCAAAATTGGAAGAGCGAAGGCGTGCATTAAAACTTTTAAGACCAAGATAAACTGCATCTGCTCCTTCACCGATTGCGGCATCAAGAGCTTCAATATTCCCTGCAGGGGCTAATAATTCTGACATAGATACAATTTTATCACAAAAAAGAAATCTTTGTCACTTTACATAGAGTTCTCCACTGTTCCTCTCGCCTGGTGTTCCTTTTACTTCCAGCGACCAGTCTTCTTTTCCTGCGGAAATCAATGTATCAGCAGTCAATTCTTCCGTCTTATATTTTTCTATTAATTCATCGATATTCTGCCGGCAGAGAGTTCTGATTGCTGTAATTCCATCGGAACATACACTGTTTTGAGGACCACTTTCTCCTTTCCACAGGCCTGATTCACAGGCTTCAGCGGCAAGAGCCTTCTGTCCTCCATAAAACCAGGATGATTTTCCTGAAGCACTGAACATAACACAATCAACAAGAAGATCCCTGCAGGAATCCCTTACAACAATTACATCCGAATCACTGATTCTAGTTTCTGTATTATCTACCCACAAATCCCTTGCACTGCTGCAGGACCCTTCTCCTGTGGACAAGGTTATGTCTTCTTCCAGCTCATCTACACAATCCCCGTCAGAAGTAGTCCTGAAGTGAACTGTAATATAATCTCCTGCATTTACCTCTATCATTGGAAAAACATATTTTTTTTCGTCTCCATCACTGCCTGACAACAGCTCAAGACCTGCCGTGTTTCCACCTTTCAATACATAAAGTTCAACGTATTCAGCTTTTTTAATAAGCCCGCCTGACGAACTGTGTTTTGTACGAATTTCACTCAAAAGAAGACGGGGCGGACGCTGATTAAACCCGGCAACAGGTAGACTGAACATAAGGGAATTTCCATTTTCATCCAGTACTTTACCTGTCAAAAAATAATTAGTTCCAGGTACTGTAGGCTCCGGCAAATGAAGATAAGCCTTAAAATCATTATTTTCATAAAAAACGTCATCTATTTCCGATGCAGTAATATCATCCTCGGATCTGATTATAAGATCTTTCAGGGAAAAGGCTTCTGAACAAACTAGTTCTATGCTGGTATTATCCATTACTGACCAGGAAACAATCTTTGGCATTGTAAGATCCCCTGTTACTATTTCTATACCGCTTTCAGTAATCCGGCATGAAACTGGCAACCATACAATAAAAACTACCACACAAGTGATAACAACCGGAGTTAACCAGTTTTTTAGCTTCAATCTGATATTTTTCATAAATCTTCCTCAATTTGTATATTGTGTGAGGAAATCAAAAAGTTACATTTATAAAAAAAATTATTTACATATTTTTTCATCAAACGGGAGCCTTCTCAACTTCTCTTTATATCTTCGAAGACTTCCCGGGCATAAAAAAAACGCCCTGAAACTCAGAGCGTTCTGCAGCTAAACATTTATATTACAGGTGAATTGTTTCTACCATGTATCTGATACATGTACCTGTTTCATCTTCAATTTCTTTTTCTACAACAAATACCAGGTTTCGACCTGTCTTATCTGTAAAAATTCTGTTGATTGTATAACCAGTTACACCTTTTCGTTTTATGTCAGGATTTCCAACAATATTGCGGCTGATTACAGATCCGCTTTCATCCTGTTTTTCCAGTGCAATAAAAAATGAAGAACGGCAATTTACTCCACTTCCTTCAACATTTTTTACCAGCTTAATATGATAATAAATACTGTGCTCTACAGTTGAACCTTCAAAATCCTTAAAGATGATTTCTCCGGTAGTAGATGGAACCTCTCTGGTGTACAGAAGATGGTCTGGATCAGATGGTTTAATATCATATTTTTTTAATGTCCATGAAGCCTTTTTTTGAAGTTCATCAAAAATTTCTTTTCCGCTCTTCTTTACAGTGTCAGCTGATGGTTTGGTGCGGAAAACTTCACCTTCAATCCAGTCGTTTTTTTCAATATCAACACAATAAATTTCGGCATATCCCTGGAACGATTTATCTGTCTTTCCATATTCAGCAAAAACATAAGTTTTGCCATCATTAGAAAGACCTAAATCAACAAAAGCCGCAGCATCTCCTGCAAAAACATATCCTGCAGTTACAAGAAGCATCAATGGAATTACAAGCTGCTTTTTCATATTTCCCCCTAGACACCTTTTATGGGTCTACATTTTATTTTCGGATTTTATTTTAGAACTCTTTACTTAATTTTATTTTGCTTTTATGATTTTTTCATGACTTTACAAGTACGAAACAAGGTAATCCAGATTTTTATGATTACTTCTGCTGCAATAATTTTAACAGCATTTTTAACCTTTTTCATTGCTCTTTTTACCAGACAGATAATTATTCCTCCTGCAAACAGAATTCCAGTTTTTTTAGATAAACTGTTTATATTTAAATACAGCTTTACCGCAAATATGATTGGCATTGTTCTCATCTGCAGCTATTCAATTTTGACAGCATTTCATGTTCTGAAGTTTTTTGAAGCAACTCAGACTTCAGAAGTTATTTATTTTATTGGATTTATGGCTGCCTGCCTTTGCGAAATTACAAGATTTTTTATGCCATTGTTTGGACTCTGGTCTTCCCTTTCCAGTCTTTTGTTTTTTTTGGGAAGAATTCTTTTTGCAGCCAGAATTATTGCACCTCTGAGCTTTGTATTTGCAGCCATTGCCAGTTCAACCGAAATGCGTCAGGATGTTGAACGAAATATGACCTTTCTTATTGGAATTGGTGTGGTTTTTTCTGTTATTGTTCCATTGAATGCGTCAAGAATCAGCACAACTGGTGTAATAGCATGGGGCTTTCCAGCATTATTTTTTGCACTGAGATTATTATTCACCATTATTTCCTGTACTTCTTTTCTGATTTCAGGATATAAACAGGGCTCTAAAGACTATCAGAAACTTGCTCTGGACTCTTTCTTAGTAATTACAGGGTATGGAATTTTAACATCGGCCGATAATTTTTTGTTCCTCGCTGCAGGCACACCGCTACTTATCTATGGCACAGCAAGATTCTTAAAAGATCTCCACAAGGCCTATCTCTAAAAAGAACTTTTTACATTAAAAACTGACAGACTCCACCGGCAGCAACAGGAATAAGAAGATTATCAAAGTCCATCAATGGTAAAATTTCAATTAATGATACTGCCATTGCTATAATAAGACTTACACCGGTACTTCCAGTCACAAAAAAACAGGAAACAAAAACTGCTGCAAAACAAGTAAGACTTCCCTCACAGGTTTTTCCACCTGTAAAAGGTACTTCTATCGAACCAAAAGTCTTTCCTGCAAGGCTGGCTAATCCGTCACCTAAAGCTAAAGCCAGAATTCCTACAGCAGCTGCCTGTTCATTCCACAACAAGGACGTAATTACAATTCCAGATACCAGAGTAACAGGCCCCAGAACAATTTTATTTTCATCTCTTTTTCTGGCAGCAGCTACTGTAATGTCGGAAAGGATAGGAATCATTATATTCCTGCTGCGAAGAATTTCTGAAACAATGTAAAGAAGTAAAACAGCTGCAAGTAAAATAAGAACCGGGACCTTATAGAAATGTAATAAAACAGGCACAAAGACAGAACAAATGTGAATTGTTTTTCTAAAGATTTCCTTTTTGAGAAGACGAAGCCTTTGTTTTACATCAATTCCTACTCTGGGACACTGCATCTTTTTTTTACTTACTGGAGTATTTTTTCATCTACCAGAGTTTTTGGAATATCTGTATAAATTGCAGGTTCAAAATCCGCATTAGAAGAAGTCAGGTATTTTGAATTCTGCAAAGCCAGATTACTTCCGCCAAGACGGACCATTGAATCTTTATTTCGGGTTAGTGCATCCCATGCCCTGATGGAATCCGAAAGTCTTACAGTAGCTTCAGCATTTTTACGGCTATCACCAGTCTGTCTTGCAATTCTGTAAAGAGTAACACCCAGATTGTTGTTAACTTTAAGGAACATTTCAACAAGTTTATTATCATCTTCTTTTTCCTGTGGGAACAGCATGAGATGCCGATTCTTTTCAGTATTAAGAAGGGTCAGAAGATGGGAATAATAGCCCTGTGCAGCAAAGTTATCGCCACGAAGGGACAGAACATTTCCAAGAGAAAGTAAAAGGTTTACATCCTTATCTTCACTTTCAGCGGCTTTTATAAATGATGAAAGTGCTTTTTCATAATCATTATTGATATAGCGGATTCGTCCAATTCTGTAATTAATGGAAGGTGTATCGTTTTTATTTGCAACAGCCTGTTCATAATCAACAAGGGCTGCCTCCATGTCCCCAGAAATAAAGTATTCAATATCTCCCAGATCAGCATAGAGGGCTCCTGTATTTTTATCGCCAGGAAGACCTACTTTCTCATTTTCTGACTGGAATAAATCAATTCCTCTTGTATAAACTTCCTGAGCCTTAAGGTATTCCCTGTTATCAGCATAAAGTTCACCAAGAATACGGCATGTGTCGATTTCGATGTATGTATTTTTTACAGAACGTGTTTTCAGCTTATCAAAACAATCAAGGGCAATTTTAAGTTCATTCTTTGAAGCTTCAAAATTACTGTTATGAATGAAATATTTAGCAATATTGTAATGACCAGCTGGAATTGAACGGTCAGCCTTAATACTAATTTCCAGCATAGCCCTTACATCTTCAATTTGAGACCTTAAATATTCATCTGAGCGGCTTAATGGTCCGTAAAGCTTATCCAGAAGATATCCACTCAATTCAACCCAGTCGTCTGCACAGAGAGAATTCTTTCGCGGATAGAATCGGTTTTTCAATTCAAGAACATTGCGCAGTTTATCAGTTCTGATAAAATAACGCATCATTCGTGACATATACAAATCATTTGCACCGTAAAGCTGAATGAGGTTTGAATACTGTTCTCTGGCAGCCTCATATTTTGGTGGATTTGTTTCAGCCCAAACAAGATTTATATCTCCGAGAAGAAGAAGGGCATCTGCATCATTAATATGATAATCAAGAACCTTTCGTCTCACGATATTTTCGGCATTTTCAAAATTGAATCTATCGTAAAGCTCCATTTCTGCCCATTCAAGGCCTGCTGCTTTTTCGTTTTTAAAATCATTGAGGATTTTCTGATACATTTTCCCAGCACGCTCGTACTGTTTGTGGTCCCTATATCCTCTTGCATATTTGAAGTACCAGTTTTTCTTCTTTTTATATTCTATTGCCTCAGCAAATTTAACTTCAGACTGTGGATAAGCATTATTTTCAAGGAGAGTATATCCCTGTTTATAGAGAATACGTGCCATTGTCGGTTTATAAATAAATGCAACAGCAGCCTGGAACAGAAGATATCCCACAACGGCCAGAACTGTAGCAGCAATACCACCAGGAATAATTCTGTTTTTTAACTGATACTGGAAAGACTGTTTGTAGGCTTCGTATTCAGCAAAAGAACGGCGTTCGTAATCTCTTGGAACATCAATTGTAATATCCAGCATCTTTTCCAGATGAGTTGCAACCTGGCGGGCTGGTGTTTTATTGAGAACTTTTTCTACGACTTCAAATACTGCATCGTCTGTAAACTCATTTTTTACGATTAAATCTTCAATGGCAAGACGAAGGTTTAAAGGATATGCAGAAAGATTTTTTCTGAATTTTTTGTATTCTTCTTCAGTCAGAGTATTTTTTGGTTTACCGGCCTTTGCCTGACTAAAATCTGCAACATCAACAGCGGCAGGTTTACCTTTTTTATCAAAAGCAGCTGTTTCGGTATCTGAGAATCCTGGAATTTCGAAGTTTCCGTCATCAAGAAGAAAATCATCTTCTCCACCAGCAGAAACATCTGTAACAGGGAACTCATCGCCAGCAGGTACAGGACCAAAATCAATGTCACCATCACTTCCCATTTCCTGGGCTGCATCACCAAAATTAAAATCGTCTGCAGGCACATCAACTGACGCATCTACAAGACCGTCATCTTTTTTAAGAAGTGCTTCTGCTGCAGATTCAGAACTGCCATCTGCATTGTCGGAAGAAGGAAGATCAAAGTCAGGAAGCTCAAAATCACCTAAAGGAGACGGTTCACCCACGCCTTCTAAGGAAGCATCAAGATCATCTGTAGAAAAAAGTTCCTGAACATCAGGAGTGGCAGGCTGTTCTTCAAGATTATCAAAAGTTTCAACTTCTTCGAGGGATGAATCATCATCACCAGGAAGCTCATCTGTCACAGGTTCAGCTTCAGGTTCTAATGGACTTTCCGCGTCAGAAACTTCTTCAATTTCTTCAGACTCAGGCATTATACCGTCTTCTTCTGCAACTTCCTCAGGAATATCTTTATTTAGGTCGATGGCATTACCTGTAAAAGCAAAATCATCATCACCTTCTGCTCCTGCGTCAGAAAGCACATCTTCTGACAGCTCAGAAAGACCTTCTAAAACAGAGACATCATCCTGAGACGCTTCCGGAATTTCGTCAGAGGATGACGGCATATCAAAAGACATTTCAGGTAAGTCAAAAGCATCTACTGTATTTGTTTCAGGAATTTGATCATTATCAGAGCCAGCATCTGAAAGTTCTTCAGGTTCTGTTTCTGAATCATTAAGCGGGTCAATATTCTGAAGAGAATCCAGGGACAAGTCTTCTTCAGCAGGTTCTTCTGCCGCTTTTAAAAGTGAATCTAAATCAAGATCTTCAAGAGGAGTTTCTTCAGGCACCTGTGAAGCATCTGGTTCATCAAGAAAAGCACTAAGGTCAGGTTCATCCCCGTTCTGTGCAGGAGTTCCATTTAAAAGGGCATCCAGATCTGGAGTTAATTCAGAGTCTCCTCCTGCAGAATCTTCACTTATAGAGGCAAGAATGTCATCAGCAGATTGGGAAGGTTCTTCAGAAACATCAGATGCAGCTGTTTCTTCTTCAGAAACTTCAGGCATTCCAAGTACAAAGTCCTCGGAATCGTCTTCTTCAGAAATGCCTTCAGGAAGAGGAACAACAGCAGGCTTTTCACCACGCTGGGCACGAATTTTTACTTCGTCGCCAATATCTTTTATGTCACTGGTAAACTTTTTAAGCTGATTTAATCCCGGCATTTCCCTTAATTCTACTCCAGATAAATAATTAGGACAAGATAATTAAAAATCCTTATATCCAGTCCCTTTATTTTCGGAAATATAAACATAAGCCTTTAGTTAAGAAAAAAACTTTTAGTTCTAAACAAGTAATTATAAATGCCGAAATTAATAATATGAAGAAAAAAATATTTATATTTTCCCTGTTGTTTTTTTCAACACTTGTTATGGCAAAAGAAAAGCCTGTAGAAAAGGATACATACGATTATGATAATATCGTTTCCTCTATTCGTGGAGTACAGGCACCACAAATAATTGACGACTATATAGTTTTTACTGCAGAAAATAATGCCCGACTTGTGGGCATCGCTTTTGACTATGAAAATTATTCTGTCATTCATCCTTACTCATTAAGGAAAACATGGGACTATGAAGGAGAAATGACAGGCTCCTGGTATTTTTATATTCTTGAAAAACCAAAAAAAATACAGTCAATTTCATACAAACTTGTAATAGACGGACTTTGGACAACAGACCCTTCAAATCCTGAATCATTTTACGACTGGGAAAACGGCATTGAACTTTCAAGGATAAAACTTCCGGCAGAAGAAAAAGTGATTACAGAAACACTCCAGGAAGGATACACAAAATTTATCTGTAATGCTGAGCCTGGACAAAAAGTCAGACTTGGAGGAAGTTTTACAAACTGGGACAGCTGGATTTATGAAATGACCGAGGTTGCTCCCGGAAAGTATGAAATATCACTTCCATTGCCACCCGGAATTTATTATTATGCTTATTTTACGGGATTAAAAAGATTTATTGATGATACAAATCCACTTAAAACATACAGTGCTGACGGAAAAATGGCCAGTCAGATTATAATTCAATAAAAGTAAAAAAGACGTGAATTATGAAGTTTCAAGATTCACGCCTTCTTTTTATTTGCTACATTATTACATTCCAGGGAATCTTCCACCCATCTGACTTAAGCCCTGCATAAGCTTAGCCTGCATTCCCTTGTTTTTTCCGAGCTTTTTCATCATAAGCTTTGTTTTTTCAAACTGCTTTATAAGTTTATTAACTTCGGCAACACTTGTTCCACTACCTTTTGCAATTCTCTTGCGTCGGCTTGGACCAATAATGAGGTAATTGTTTCTTTCTTTTTTGGTCATTGCCTGAATAATAGCTTTCTGTCTTTTCATTCCGGACATATCCAGTTTACTTTCATCAATCTGACCTGCTAAACCTGGAATCATATCCATAATCGAAGAAAGGCTACCCATCTTGTTTACTCTATCAAACTGACTCAGCATATCGTCCAGAGTAAACTCATTGCGCATCATTTTTTCTTCAAGGGCTTTTGCTTCTTCTTCGTCAACAGTCTGCTGAGCTTTTTCTACAAGACTTACAATATCACCCATGCCAAGAATACGGCTGGCAATTCTTTCCGGATGGAATGGTTCAAAATCCTCTGTTTTTTCACCTGTACCAATAAAAAGAATCGGTTTGTTTGTAATTGTTTTAAGAGAAAGTGCAGCACCGCCACGAGCATCGGAATCAAATTTTGTAAGAACAACTCCAGTAAGACCAAGCTGTTCATCAAATGACTTGGCAATTTCAACAGCATTCTGACCAGTCATTGCATCTGCCACAAGGATTGTTTCAACAGGATCAACTGCTTTTTTGACAGAAACAAGCTCTGCCATCATTGCTTCATCAATCTGAAGACGACCGGCAGTATCCACGATAATTGTGTCATAACCGTTTTTTCTTGCAAACTCAATTCCCGACTTTGCTACTTTTACAGCGTCTTTTGCACCATCTTCAAAATAAACAGGTACATTGATTTTTCCACCAAGAGATTTTAACTGTTCAACTGCGGCGGGACGCACAAGGTCACATGCAACCATAACAGGGCGACGACCTTCCTTTACGAGCCGGGCAGCCATTTTGTGAGCAGCAGTAGTTTTACCGGCACCCTGAAGACCTAGAAGAAGAATTACAGACTGTGTATCAGGCCCCTTAAGCTGAAGGTCAACTTTTTCATCACCAAGCATTTTTACAATGCGGTCGTAAATGATTTTTACAAACTGCTGACCTGGATCAACGGCTTTTAAAACCTTTTCACCTTTTGCTTCTTCAATAGTAGAATTTACAAAACGACGTACAACACGAAGGTTTACATCAGCTTCAAGAAGTGCAATTTTAATCTGTTCTACTGTTTCTTCAATATTTTTTTCAGTGATTTTATTTTTTCCACTTACTGTGCGAACAATGTCACTGAAGGTTCCTGTAATTTTCTCAAGCATTTTTAATTCCTTTACCTACTAAAAGACCCCGGAAAAAGCATGGCTACTGAAAAAGGTGTCATTCCCGTGCTCGATACGGGAATTTCATTTTGTAAATTATTGTATTACAAAGAGATAAATTATCAGGTCAAGCCCGATAATGACATTTTTGAACTTTTTCAGTGGTCTCAAAAAAGCCGGTGCCTTCTGATCATTAATTTTATACTAGTCTACCTTACCGGCTGTAAGAAGTTTTTCAATAACCTCTTCAGGTTTCATTTCTTTGTTAAGAATCTTGTAAAGAGCATCACAAATCAGAAGTTTAATTCCGTATTTTTCTGAAATTTCGTGAACATATTTACAGGCAACGGCTCCTTCTGACAGATAACCAATTTCCCCAATGCGGTCAATAAGGTCATCAAGATTCTTGAATTTAGAAAGCATATCAGTTTTGATAATATCCTGACCAAAGCGGCGGTTACGGCCATACTTTGAGCGGCAGGTAACATCAAGGTCCCCTACACCGGCAATCGAAGTAAATGTTTCAGGATGTGTTGCTCCCATTGCCATTCCAAGAGTCTGAATTTCATTAAGACCGGCAGCAAGAAGAAGTGATTCTGTGTTATCACCAAACTGATCTGAGTGTTCTGCAATTGCATCAAGTGCACCATAAACAATGGCTACAACGTTTTTAGCAGCAGCACAAATCTGAACACCGATTACATCAAGAGATGAATAAACCATAAGTCCTGGAACTCTCATCAGTTCACGGAACCTGATGGAATTTTTTGGGTTTTCTGAAGCAGCAATCAACCCTGTGAGTTTTCCCATAGCTACTTCTTCAGCATGGCTTGGACCACAAATATATACAAGGGATTTTTTATAGCATTCAGGAAGAACGCCTTCCAGAGTATCAAGAACAAGTTTTGGACCTTCTGTTGAAGTGATGAATCCCTTTGTAATAACACCGATTACAGTTTTTCCATCACGTACATCAGGAACATCAACAAGCTGTTTTGCTGTTGAAGCAAGATAAAGAGATGGAGAAGCAAGAATAAGAAAATCTTTCCCATTTGCAACTTCTTTAATATCTGTAGAAGCTGTCATATTTTCCGAAAGAGGATATCCAGGAAGATAGCGTTTATTTTCGTGATCGTTATTAATCCCGTCTACAACGTCTTGTTCACGGGCCCACATCTGAACTTTGTGGCCGCCCCTGGCAATTGCCTGTGCAAGACCAGAACCCCACGCACCTGCTCCAATTACACCTACTGTTTTAACATTCATTTGAAAACCTCGTACCCCGTAAAGGCATTTTAATACCAGAGTGCTGACTGATCTTCCCAATCAACAATTTCTTCTGGCTGAAAAAATAAATTAATCTCCCGGTCAGCACTTTCGTCGCTGTCAGAAGCATGAATAATATTATGATTTGTATGGGAACAAAAATCCCCTCTTATTGTTCCAGGAGCTGCTTCGCTGGGCTTTGTGGCCCCAACAACTTTTCTGACAAGAGCAACACAATCATCCCCCTGCCAGACCATAGCAACAACAGGTCCACTTGTAATATATTCAACAAGCTCATTATAAAAGGACTTTCCTGAATGTTCTGCATAATGCAGGGCCGCAAGTTCAGGAGTAATCTGCATCATTTTAAGTCCCACAAGCTTAAGACCTTTATTTTCCAGACGATTAATAACCTGCCCAACAATTCTACGATTCAGGACACCTGGTTTACACATAGCAAAACATCTAGTTTCCATAACTTAAACATTATACCACATTGCTTTGTCTGTCGCAATTATTCAAACTGCTCTCTACCTCATCTATAACATCATCCGGTGTACTGGCCCCTGCAGTAATTCCAATTGTTTTAAGTGTAAAAAAAACTTCAGGAATTTCATCTGCTTTTTCTATATGTGCCGCAAATTTACATAGCTTTTCTGCTGTAGTAAAAAGTCGCGAAGTATTTGCACTATTTTTTCCGCCTATTACTATTACACCATCTACTTTCCCGCAAAGTTCTATAAGACTGTCCTGCCGTTCATGGGTCGCAGGACAAATAGTCTTGATAATTTCAGCATTATTAAAGTGTTCCTTTAACAGAATACTCAATTCTTCAAAAACTTTTATGCTGAAAGTAGTCTGACTGAGAAATACAACAGGTTTAGATTTCTCAAGGCTTGGAAGCACCGACAAAAGTTCATTTTGATTTTTTACCAGCTTAAAACAAAAGTTTACATCAGCTTCAAGGGAAGCTTTCCTTCCAGCTCCTTCAATTCCAACAACTTCACCGTGGTCCTTATCACCGGCAAAAAGTATCTGATAACCTCTTGCTGCATAATCAGCAACTTTTTTCTGATTAACCTGTACAAGAGGACAAGTCCCGTTAATTACAGAAGCACCAGATTTTTCAAGCTTTTCAAAAATTTCTGGCTGAACTCCATGTGCCCGGATTACAACTGTATCCCCTTTCTTAAGACGAAATATTCCACTTTCATCAAGAACGGAAAGCCCTCGTTCCTGAAACTTTTTTAATGCAAGAGGATTATGAATTAGAGGTCCAAAGGTATAGACATTACCACCTTTATTTTCATACAAAGCTTTATCTGCACATTGAACGGCACGACGTACACCAGCACAAAACCCCATAATCTTCGAACGGATTATTTTCATAAAGATATTTTATCAAAAAAAAAGCCGGACTAAAAGTCCGGCTATAAATCATTATTAAAATAGTGAATTAGTTATTCATCTGAAAAACATTTGATTTTGGAAGTGAAGCGCCTGGCTTCCAGTTTCTGCGAACACAGTTAATAAATGCACCTGCAATAAACATAGAAGAGTAACAACCAGAAATAAGACCTACAACAAGAGCAATTGCGAAGTTTCTGATGTCACCTGATGTAAAGTAAACAAGTGAAAGAACTGCAAAAAGAGTTGTAAGAGTTGTAATGATTGAACGACTCAATGTACCTGAAAGAGCACTATTAAGAATGTCTGTAAAGTTCTTTGCTTCAACAAGTTTCATATCTGAACGTACACGGTCAAGAATAACGACTGTAGCGTTGATTGAGTAACCGATGATTGTAAGAACAGCAGCAATTGAAGTTGTTGTAAATTCAAGCTGAGAGAATGAAAGGAAAGAAACCATAATCAGAGCATCGTGCATAATGGCAATTACTGAAGCAAGGGCAAAATCCCACTTAAAGCGAACCAGTGTATATGCAAAGATAAGCACCAGAGTCAGAAGTACGAGAATAATTGAATTACGGATAAGTGAAACTGAGAACTGAGCACTGATAGCCTGAGTCTGTTCAACATTAACCTTATCTGCACCGTATGCTGCCTTAAGTGCAGCTTCGATAGCAGTTTCTGCATCTTCACCAGCTCCTGTACGAATCTGGAAAGATGTTCCTTCGTCACCTGCAGCTTTTACAGATGCATTTACTCCAGCTTTCTTGAGAGTTTCGGAAATTGCATCGCTGTTTGCAGAGTCATTTGTAATTGAAACCTGAACGTTCTGACCAGGCTTAAATTCAAGACCCCAGTTAAAACCACGAACAGACATTGAAACAATACCTGCAATAATTACAAGTGTACTGAGCACTACCGATGCAGTGAAAAATTTACTGAAACGAATTACTTTTTTCATTATTTTACTCCCCAGCCAATGCTCATATTCTTTCTTGCCGCTACATCTGTATTAAAGTCAAACATAAGGCGAGATACTACGAGAGCTGTAAATACTGAAGAACATACACCGATGGCAAGTGAAACAGCAAAGCCCTGAATAGAACCTGTACCAAGCTGTGAAAGGAACAGAGCCGCGATGAATGTTGTAATGTTAGAGTCCATAATTGCCCAGAAAGCATTGTCAAAGCCAGATGCAATTGCAGCGGCACGACCCTTTCCAAGAGCAAGTTCTTCTTTAATGCGTTCAAAAATGATTACGTTAGCATCTACTGACATACCAACTGTAAGGATCATACCGGCAACAGAAGAAAGTGTAAGTGTAAGATTGAAAGCCGAAAGCACAGAGAACATGATGTACATATTAAGAACCTGTGCAACTACAGCGTTAAAACCAGCACCAAGATAGTAAAGAATCATGAATGCAAGAACGAGAGCAAGTCCAACAACAAGAGCCTTAATTCCCTGTTCAATAGCTTTCTGTCCGAGAGAAGCACCAACAACCTGCTGGCTTTCTACTCTAAGTGGAACTTCAAGATAAGAAGTCTGAAGAACCTTCTGGATATTCTGAGCTTCTTCAACTGAGAATCCACCGGAAAGGCTTACGTTACCACCTGTAATAGCCTGACGGATTGTAGCAGCAGATCTGATTTTTCCATTGTTTACAATAGCAAGACGTTCGTTAACGTGATCCCCAGTAAACTTAGCGAAGATTTCAGCACCAGCCATGTCGAGTGAGAAGTTAACTTCTGTCTGACCTGAAGTCTGATCACGGCTTACAACTGCTGATTTTACATGGTTACCATCAAGAGCAACTACCTTCTTTACAGCGATGTATCCTTCACGCTGATCAAGACCATAAGCATCTTTTGTATAATATCCGAATACTTCACAGTCTGAAGGAATTACTGAAGGATCTGCAAGTGAACCATCTTCATTGAATGCTGCAGGACCTACATTGCTGTAGTAAGCTTCAAAAGCGTATGTAGCAGGTTCATCAACAAGACGGAAGTTAAGGCTACCCTTACCCTGTACGATAGAGTTTACAGCTTCACCATCTGCCTGACCTGGAATTTCAATATAGATTGAGTCATCACCCTGCTGGCGGATTACTGGAGATGTAAGCCCGAATGTATCGATAGATTCTGTAAGAGTTTCCAGAGTCTGTGTCATTGCCTGTTTCTTAAAGTCATCAGCATTGATTACTTCAGAAGTTTCTCTCTGTTTAGCAAGAGCTGCATCAAGGTCAGCTTTAATGATGATGTTCATACCACCTTTAAGGTCAAGACCAAGCTTTACAGAGCTGTTGTAGTTATCTTTTGCCTTGAGATAAATTGAGCGGTAATGATCTTCGTATACTTTCTGAAGATCTGCGGCACTGTTGAAAGCACTGAGAACTGCAACTGCATTCATTTCTGCAGGAACATCTTTCTTAGCAGCTTTGTAAGCTTTTTTTGCAGCCTTAACTACATAAGCTTCAGACTTATCCATTACAGCATTTTCGTCTGCCTTAACACGTTCTTTAAGAGCAGCTACATCTGCTCTTGCTTTGTTTTCTGATTCATCCTTGATTTTTTCAAGTGAGCTTAAAGCTACGTCCTGAACATCTTTACTTGTACGGAAGTACCAGTTAATAGATGGTCTCAGGAACACAAAGCACACTGCAAGAACAACCAGAATAAGAATAAAACGACTACGTTTGTTCATAATTTTGATTCCACCCCGGAAAGTTATTTATTTTCAGATGAGTCTTCTGAAGCAGGTGCTGCTTCTTCTGCTACAGCTGGTTTTTCTTCAACTGGAGCTTCATCTTTTTTATTTTTCTTAGATTTTGTTTCGGCAGGTTTGTCTACAACAACACCGGCAATAGCAGAACGGTTGAATTCGATGCTTACACCATCATCAACTTTTACTACTACAGTTTTTTCTTTTGTAGCACTTACAACACCGTGAATACCACCGATTGTTACTACTTTGTCCCCTTTTTTAAGGGCGTTGATCATTTTTTCTGTTTCTTTCTGTTTTTTATTCTGTGGACGAATAATGAAGAACCAGAAGATACCAATGATCACTACAAGTGGAGCCAGTGAATAGATTGTACTCATCATATCTGTTGGTTTTCCAGCCTGCTGCAATAATGTGATTAAAGACATTTTAATTTCCTCACTTTTGAAATTTATAGCCTTTATAAAATAACATTTACTTAATAAAGTGGTCAAGGTAACTATAAAGTTATCTATTTGGACAGAAGTGTTTCAAGTTCAGAATTCAATTTGAGAAGGCTGTCATCAGATGGAGAAAGAGCTACTACCTGCTTCAAGTAATACTGAGCCTTTCTGTATTCTTTTTTGTTAAAATAAATCTGATACAGACGGAAAAGAGCATCTTTATTTCGCGGATTTGCTGTCAGACTGGAACGGAGATCTGTAAGTGCAGCGTCTTCTCTGACAGCCAGAAAACTTCTCTCATAAAGAAGGAAACTTTTCATTTTTGCATTTGCACCCGGCAACTGAGATTCAATAATTCTTGAAGCTTCTGCTCCTCTGCCTGTTGAAACAAGAACTTTCAGATATGTCTGTACAGTGTTTTCGTCTGAAGGATTTTTTGAATAAAGAGATGAAATTGTGTTCCAGGCTTCATCTTTACGTCCTGCAGAAAGACAGATTGAAATATGTGTAAATACAGCAGAAGACGGTGAATTTTTTAACTGACACAAGTTTTTACTTACCTGGTAAGCCTTTTCCCATTGTTTTTTCTGAACAAGTTCTTTTACTTGAATTTCTAAAGCATTTACATTGTCAGGCTCTTTTTCAAGAATCTGAGCAGCAAGTTCTCCAGCATCAAGCCCATTAATCGGATTTCTCGTTTCAAAAGCAAGTGAGGCAGCCGTAAGGATAATTTCATTGTCATCAGGATACAGCTGCAAAGCCTTTTCCATTGTCTGAAAAGCGGACAATGTATTTTTGTTCCAGTCCTTCTGAACTTTGGCACGAAGAACAAGATAATTGCGGCTTGTTGAATCTGTACGGGCATACACATCAAGAAGTGAGGCTGCCCTGATATAATCACCTTTCTGAATAAGGATTTTTGCACGGAAAAGCATGTAATAAGAATTTTCTGGTTCCTGCTGCAAAACTCTGGCAACATAAAGACTGCATTCATCAAGTTTTCCAAGTGCAAAACTGCTTTCTGCACAAAGTTTCAATGCCGCTTTATTATAAGAGTCTTTTTCCAGTATCCGGGCCGCTATTTCTAAGGATTCCTGATACCGTTCCAGTTTATAAAGACAATCAGCCACTGCTAAATCAATTTCAGTAGTATCCGAAGACAATGAAGCTGCCTTTTGAAAATCTGTCAGGGCTTTTTCATTATCACCTGTTTTCCTGTAAAGAACGCCTGAAAGATATAGTGCAAGAACACTATCCTTGTTAAGTTCAATGGCAGTATTAAGAGCCATTCTTGACTCACCGTAATAATCATTTCTGCTGTCGGAAGTTACGAGAACCAGGGATGGCAGCACAATTGTAAGAAAATCATTGCTTCCTGTACTTAAATCATATATTCCCTGTCTGGCGGAATCAACTGCACCCATATATGGATTAGGGGTTGAAACAGAGGGAGAATCCATATTGCTAGTTTCTGAAGTCCAGACAATCTTCATTATTGAAGAAGCAACGTTCAAAAGAATTTTCTGCTGCTCAGAATAATTTGCAGCATCCACACGGATAAGAGACCAAGCCTTTCGTATAGCCTGAGGGGAACCGTTTTCAACGGCAGCAACAGCCTCGGCAGACACTCCGGAAAAAAATGACTTTTCCCGTTTTGGCATGGCAATCGAAACAGCAGAGGAAGGATCGGCTTCAAACGGAACTTCAGACCGATTCTGCTGTTCAGACAGGGCAGTGTTTTTTGGAACAGATCCGCAGGATACCATAATTAAAGCAGAAACCGCTGCTGCAAAAGTACAGCTTAATCCTCTTTTCATTGGATTGTATCCCCTTCTGCCAGTCGTTCAGTTTCATCTTCGTTTTCGAATTTGTCATAAGGGAAAAATTTATTTGTTTCAGGACGCTGCTGCAGAATGTAAATAATGACAATTGTGGCACCTGTCAAAAGTGGAACAATAGGCCACCAGTAAGCAGCAAAAGATGAGAAGGACATTTTTATTACGTCCAGAGAAAAAAGAAGAAACAGTCCGCCTAATACAGCCATTACCAGCGACGGAAAAAGAAAAGAGGCATGAACGGATCTGTCTTTAGCAACACCGGTGAGTAAAAGGCAGATGGAGGCAATTATTACGGAAACAGGCCAGAGTTCACCAAAACCATGAGAAAAAAGACCGGTGCTCATAATCATAAATGCCGTTCCTGAAAGCACCCCGAATAAACCTGTAAAAAATAAAATTGAATATTTAAATACTGTAAGTGAAAAGTAAAAGATAACAGCACCAGTAACAACGAAGAGAATTGTCCATGTCTCAATTGTTGCCTGCAATGGAGCTGCAATTCTGGCAGTAAAAAAAAGGATGCCGGCAAGGATACAGAGAACGCCCAGTGCAAGAATCATGTTCATTGTTTTTGGAGTAAGCTTTTTCATACAATTCCAGAAGATAAATCACTATATTCTAACATTTAAAATACAACATATAAATCCCCCTTGCCAATAACAAATCACTTTGTTAAAGTTTAAATATGAAGACTTCCATCAGAATTTTTGCTTTTATTGCATTACTTTTACCAGGTATTATTTCCTGCAGTATACGCAAAGACGATCCACTAACTCAGCTTCAGACTCTTCTGGAAGATGAAAGTCTTTCTGCCCCTTCCCGTTACGCCGTAATCAACAGAATTGCAAACACCCTTAAACAGAACAACGATTCCAGCGAGATGATTCTTTTCCTTACAAACTGGGTAGAAAATCACCCTGACGACATTTACAATTCGTACTGGCTTTTAATGGTTGCCTCGGACTATCTTGAAAACGGAGCAGAACCAGTTGCAGAATATTACTTTGACAGAATCCTCAAAAATTACCCTGACCTCCTTGTTCACGGTAAATCAATTCATTTTCTCTGCCTTCAAAATCTTATTCAGATCAGTAAAGATTCAACAAACAGAATCAGTTACTTTAACCAGCTCGTAAGCCGTTTTCCATCAATGGTCAGCATTACAGAAATGTATGTACGTCTGGCCCAGGAATATGAAAAAGAAGGAGAATACATTCAGGCCCTTAAAGCATATTCACTCTTTCTTAACCAGCCGGATGCGTCCACAATTCA
The DNA here is from genome assembly GCA_045627285.1 of Treponema sp. GTDB lineage: Bacteria > Spirochaetota > Spirochaetia > Treponematales > Treponemataceae > Treponema_D. The sequence goes on from JAZQNJ010000013.1 coordinate 45,519, forward strand.
GATTCCAGGAATTCCTGAAGCATATTCAAATGCAAAAAAGATGGTTGACTTCTCACAGTCATCAAAGGACTGGACTTTTGATTCCCTTTCTTCCCTTGAAACAGCTGTAAAAAATGCAATTCGCCGTTACGACTGGCGTGCACTGGATAAATACCGCTCTAAAGTAAATTTCTTTGCCATGAGCTGGAAATCAAGCGAAAACGATCCTAATGCCCTGGAAAACTTCTCCATGCGGGGATTTATGGCAGGACAACGAATCCGCTACAATGAAAAACTGGACGAAACATCAAATCCTAACGAAGCATACCTGCGTTCAACAGGCTGGAGTCCTTACATGCCTGTATGGTATCTCTATTTCCGCAAGGTAAACTTCCCTGTAGATCCGGAAATTCACGGCCGCTGGGAATGGGCTGGAATTTACTTCGGTGAAAAAATGTAATTTTTTTGCAGCAGTTATTTTTTCTGCTGTTTCTTCACTGATTTTTTCACAGACGGATTCACCTTACACAAATATTGGTGGCATTCAGGTTCCACGGTCATCTTATGCTCAGTCGGCTATTCAAAAATACATAGACCAATACACCACCACTTTTGGTAAACAGCAGCTGGCTGAAGTTCTGGATGGAGGCGAATCATACAGACTTTATGTAAGACAGGAACTAAAAAAAAGAAATATGCCTCCTGCTCTAGAATACCTGCCCTTCGTCGAAAGTGATTATAATCCAAAAGCGGTGAGCCGCAGCGGTGCCCGTGGAATGTGGCAGTTTATGGACAACTCCATGTCTCCATTCCTAAAAAGAACAGAATACTATGATGAACGGTATGATCCCTGGAAAAGTACTGATGCAGCCCTTACAAAGCTCCAGGACAATTACAAGCAGTTCAAAGACTGGCCTATAGCAATTGCAGCCTACAACTGTGGTGCAGGAGCTATGAAAAGAATTCTTAAATCCGCAAAACAAAAAAACTTCTGGTACATTTCTGAACAGGGACTTCTACGGGATCAAAGTGTACAGTATGTACCTAAACTTCTGGCAATCTGTATGCTTTCTCAACATCCGGAACTGTTTGATATTGATCTTCCGGAAATTACAAACACAAGATTTTTTAACAATTATGATTATATAACCACAAAAGATATAATCTGGCTCAATGAACTGTCACAGGAACTGAAAATGGATCCCCAGATTCTATACAATCTGAATCCGGCACTTTTAAAAGGATGTACACCGCCATACGCATATAACCTGCGACTCCTACCTGGGACAAAAGAAACTGTGCTGATGACATTAAACAAAGACTATGAAAAGCAGCGATCCAGTGTTATTCACTATGTTCAGCAGGGTGACACATTATGGTCCATTTCCAAAAAGTACAAAACATCTGTGAACCAGATAAAAAAACTGAATGGCCTGGGTGATAATGATGTGCTTCCAATAGGAAAAAGGCTTTATATCAATTAAAAAACTGCCGAAATTCTATACGGAGTATTACATTATCCAGGAGATTTTTAAAATTGAAAAAGTCCATCATTATTTCAACTTTAATCCTTTTAGGGACATTTATTTTTGCTGAAAACGGAGAACTTACTTCCAGAAGTTCCATCGACTGGACAAAGAACAGATTTTTTACTTCTGTAATGCTTGATTTTGACAAAGCAGGAATTTCCATGCCAGCCGGCAAAATGACAGCTGTAAACAAAGTTAACATGGAACTTCCAGATCTAATTAAAGATCCTTTGCTTTCAATTTACATCAACTCCGAAACCCAGCTTTCAGATATTGTTCAGCAGAACACTATCACTCTGGAACAGATAACTGATATTGTAGACAATGGAAAAAAATCACCTGGAATATTTGTCGACTCAACATCAACATTAAAAACAGACCACAGCCTCAGTATTCTGAACATCTCAAGTCTGCTGATAAAACATAATTCACCTTACAAAAATCCAAAACCTGTAGAAGTAGTTCCCAGCCGTGCCTACACCGGCATCATTATTGATGCCAGAGGAACTCTTCCAGTTCACGGAGAATTTACAAAAGATGATGTAGAGCCATGTGTGTTTCCTGTAATCTGGGATGAAAAAATGAATCTGATTTACGAGCGCAACATGGGAGATCCTGAAGTTGTAAAAAAGACAGGTCTGGTTCATTACGACTGGGAAGAAGACTACTCAAAGTATGAAGACAGAATCGGAAATGATCCTCTGCACATCAGTGCAAGAAAAGTTTATGGCCGCTTTAGGACTGACCCTGTAATTTCAAGAGCAGATGCATTAAAAATTCTTTCTGTTCCAGAAAACCTTGCTCTCTTAAAAGCTGGAAAAGTAGTAGTTCTTTTAAACAAAGACAAATTGATCTGTGACATTTCTTCCCCGGCTAAGGATTCTGAATACTACGCAGCTATCAGAGACCTTAAAAAATATCTTTTTTCTGCTGAAGATGCACCTATTATTCAGGATACAATCCGCGGTATAGAAATACTTTATGACTTGAAGTTTGTAGCTGACAGCCCTGAACTTCTGAATACAGAACATGAAAAAATCAAAAATCTTGCAGAAAGTCTTAAAAAGATAAACATTGATAATGCCTACACTATTCTGGTAGAAGGTCATACTGCTGATGTTAATAAACCTGAAGGACAGATGAAACTTTCCATCCAGCGTACTCAGACGATTGTAAACGAGCTTGTTAAAAATGGGCTTGAAAGAAGTATTTTCAGTTACAGAGGATACGGCGGAACCCAACCAGTTGCCACAAACAGCACAGAGGAAGGGCGTGCAATGAACAGACGCGTAATAATTACGGCCCGCCCAAAAGCTACCTACATCCAGCGAAAATAAAAAAAAGGTGATTGAGTCAACTGTTTCTCAATCACCTTTTTTTCTTGATTTTATTATTTCTGCAGCAACTTAAATACGCCGTCTTCAGGCATATATTCAACACCGACGCCATCTGCTTCCACAGGATACTTTCCTTTACAGAAAAAGTTTTCCAGCAGCTTGATGTAATATTTAGCAGTATTATCTGCAGGTCGCTCCTCGGAAAGCTTTTTAAAAATTTCCAGAGCCTGATCGTATTTTTGAGTCTCGAAAAGATCTACGGCATCTTCCCACCTTGCAACATAATCAAGAAGATTTTCACCTGCTGCAGATCTTTCGGCCAGTGGTTCATAAAGTCTGATAGGAGTATTTACATTTACAACCCTAACCCTGTCCAGACGACGCACAACGAATCTGTCTCCAAGAAGATTTCTTGTAGCTTCGGAAATAAGAATACCACCTGTAGAATACTGTTTATTAACACCTTCAAGACGGCTTGCAAGGTTTACATTGTTTCCCATCATCGTGTAATTCTTTTTATTTTCGCTGCCCATATATCCGGCAATCATTTCGCCAGAATTGAGACCAATGCGGGTAAAGATTGTTCTGTGATTCTGTACCATAACAGTAAATGCATCGTAAAGATCCTGATCCATATTGTCTGGTTTTGGTGAAGCCGCGATGTCCAGAATTTCTTTATTCATTACAGCTTCTGCAGCCTTCATTTTTAACGAAGCACTTACAGCACGAATTGCATGATCATCCATTTTTAATGGAGCTCCAACAAGAGCAATGATGGCATCTCCTTCATATTTGTCTACAGTTCCCCTTTCGTCCATAATGATGTCACTCATTTTTGTAAGATAATAATTAAGAAGAGCAACAAGCTGACTGGCAGAAAGAAGTTCAGAGAAGCCTGAGAATTTCTGAATATCTGTAAAAATCGCAGTCATTTCAAGACGCTGTCCACCCAGCTTAAAGCTGGAAGGATTTGCAACAATTTCATTTACAACTTCCTTAGAGAGACATTGACTGAAAGCATTTGTAATAAACTTTTTGTCCTTTGATGCAGTAAGGAATCCAAGAATCGTTGTAACAACAAAAGTAAAAAATACTGAAACAATAGGAACAACAGCCCCGATATACTGTCTTGTAACAAGGAAATACACAAGAAGAATAAAGGCACTTAAGAATGTAGCCAGAATACCGGTTAAAATCTGACGGCCTGTTCCTTTGATTTTTGATGCACCAAAACTGTAACAGAAACAAAAAATGAGAGCAGCCAGAATCGAAATCCATACCGGACTGTCATCAACAAAATCTCTTGAAAGAAGCATGTTTGCCAAACTATAGTGTACGCCAGGATTAGGATAATGCTCTTCATACTGAGTAATACCCCAATCGGATGTACTTGTTGCAGTTGTACCAATGATACAAATAGTTCCTTCAACTTTCTTAGCAACGTCCTGACGGGAGTGAATATATCCGTTAAGACTTTCAGAGTAAGATTCAAAAGCACTGTTAATGTAGGAAGCAAGTTCAGCCTCATCTTCAGTACCCTTAATACTTTCAAGAAGGACATTTTTGTTGTCATCGGAAAGGGCCAATGTCATAGACTCAATCCAGGCTGTTTTATATTCAGAATAAATGTCAAAATTTACTTCATCGCTGGTACGGCCAGCAAGTATTTCTCCATATAACCAGTCAATTGCATCATAAATATCTACAGGGCTATCTTCCATGTACGAAAGAAGACCGTTCTCATTCATATCCCTCATAGCGACAACAACATCCTTTTCGAGACTTGAAAGACGGTAAATATTCCAGAGAGAGTCCTGCTTGTAACCGTTATATACTTTTTTAGGATACTTAATGATTACGCTTCCATCCTGACTGCGTGGAATTAACACATTCTTTTTGATTTCGCTGCCATCATCATTTGTACCGATTACAGCATCTTTAAGTACAATAGATTTGTTAGAAATAACTACTTCCGGATTCTTGTAATATTTAAGAATTGAATTAAACACAAGCTGTCCGTAGTATTTTCCATTACATTTTGCAACAAGATGAAGACGACGAAGATAATTATCAGGATCTACATCGGCATTTACAAAACCAGAATTAGGATTCTTGTGCATAAGAACAGGAATAGCAGGACTGATACTCTTAAATTCCGGTGTCAGAGTATCCTTTATAACAGATACGTTTTGCAATGCCACAGAAGTTTCCATAAACTCCTGTTCTGATTCAGGAAGAGCATCATAATTTACCATGGTAATTGCAAGAGTTGCGTTACCAACTACTCCAAGGCTGTCTGCCAGATCCTGGTCAACATGTTTAATAGAACGGGAAACATTAATAAGAACATTGTTTTCTACCTGGTTAACAGAGGCAGAAGTTTTTTTAAGAGACTCAAAATCTCTTCTGATTGTGTCAGGAAGTTCTTTTTCAATGTAATTCTGATCAACAATAGTAGGACTGTTATCCAGAAAACTTAAATCGAATACGATATCCCTGGCTTTCAGGTCTTTTAGATTGAGTATAGCAGAAGCATAAGTATCGCGTGGTAACGGCCAGTTACCGATTTTTTCGATAGTAGTATCATCAACATTAATCATCATTACTGAAGGACTTTCAGCGGTTGATTTTAATGGACGCTGGAAATAATCTGACAGCTTTTTATCTGCAGTTGAAAAAAGAAGTGTGCTGGAAATTAAAACGGCAGCAAGAGGAATATAAATAAAAGAATACTTTTTCATAGGCTTAAACTTTTATAATTATTTTCGCTATGTCCGTAAATTGCGTTGCTGAACTGATTGAACTGGTCGAAATCAGTTCAGCAATACGTTACACGAACATAGCCTTATTTAGTACAGAATTTCCCGAAAACCGGGTCATTTACACAAAAACAAGACTTTGTCAGTATGAGGATTCTTCTGCCCCTCAATAAAAAGGGACTGTCCAAAGTTCAAGTTACGGTAATCAAGTTTGCGGGCATTACCATATTCTGTTCAATGGCAATCCATAAACTCAATGACCTGTACAGCTTCTACTTATCAGACAGTCCTTTTTTTAACGGAGAGAATTAGTCATCCCAGCTGTAATCAGCTTTAGCTTTACTGGCACGAGAAGACGCTGTTGCAGTTCCCTTTTCAGAAGCACCGGCTTCTTCAGTTGTACCCTGCTTTACAGTTCCCTTTGAAATACCTTTACCAGCAGGACCGGCTGCTGCAGAGAGCTTTTCTACTGTTCCGTGCTTCATTGCCTTAATAGTTACTTCTTTACCATCTACATCAACTACAACTAATTTTGAAGAAGTAGATGTATTGATAAAAGTAGAAAGGCTGAGTTTCTGACCTTCAGTAACTTTCTTCATAACTCCAGGTTCTGCTTCATAAGTTACAGTACCTGTCACAGACTTAACAGTATATTCGTCTGCAGCAAAAAGAAGAGCTCCTGCAAAAAGAGCAGCAAACATGGCAACAATTTTTTTCATGTTATTCTCCAATACAAAGTCCATCTGCAAATCGCTGGATTTGAAAATGGCTTTTTTTAGGTTCGCAAAAGCGAACAGTTCTATAAAAAAGTTTGCGACGCAAACTTTGCAAAAACAAATTCTCCCTGTTTTGAAGAATCTGTTTTTTAATTTTTTTATAAACTCAATATTATCTCAAAAAAATCAAATGTCCATTATTTTTGAATTTTTAAAATTGTTTTTTGAATTCATTCAAAATTGCAGAACTAGAAGGAAGATCCATTTTTACATCTGAATCAGGAAGTGTTACTGCCTTAAATTCTGCCCATGCATCCTTCATTGGAATAAGTGCAGCTTCCCCCTTGTTTTTACGCCACTGTCTGATACCAGTCTGACGTTCAAGAGTAAATGTATCCTGACTTAAGGTAATTTCCAGTGGAATCCATACTTTACCATCAATAACTACGCAATCCCCTGCTTTAGCGGCATCGGCTGGAGAAACTCCCGCATCAAATGCCATGTAAATATGCCCAGGGATTGTAATCATGGCAGTATCTATACCAATAGCTTCAAGCAGAGAACAGTTAAGGATTGTAAGGTCATCACAGTCTCCACCATGATACATAAGTGTCTGATATGGAAACTGAAGGAAGTCTACAGAGGCAGTACCAACGTTATCTGTAAAGGCAGATGCAGGATCTACTACATAGTTGATTCCATATACTTTAAGAGCTCCAAAAATGGCAGCCGCATACTGAATATTTTCAGGAACACCAGAAGTAAGACTGTCTTTTACAATAGACTTAACACGGTTTGCAAAAAGATATGCAGAGGCATCATGTCCTGAAGCAAAGGCTGCTGCCTGACGGTCATCTTCCCAAGTCATGGAGTTACGGCTCAAAGTTGTAAGAACAACAGGCTCTTCCATGCGGATACGCTTTCCAAGAGACTTGTAAGAAACTGAAACAACTGCTGTAGTTTCGCTGGCACCAAAATTATTAAGTACGCTTTCATCAAGGAAGGCTGTAAGATCTGCTGTAAAGGACTCTCCCATTTTTACAGACTTTACTTTGAATGCAAGACTTGGATTTGACATGAATTGTTCAATAAATACATAAACTTCAACATCAGAAATACTGTTGCTTTCGTTGTTTACAAATGTCATGGAACCAAAGGGATGATCGTCATAGCGGCTGTAGAATACAGGGAAAAGAGGATTAAATTTAGAATCCATTGCTACAACGTCAGATTTAGAGAAAAGACCCTTTGTAAGGCTGTAACGGAAGCTGATACCAATATCCAGATTACCAGGAACAACAGGTTCATTTTTATTTAAAAACTTTGTATAACCGCATGATAGTCCCAGTCTGAGCTCAGGAAGAAGATGAACATTAAAACTTCCCCTTCCACCTGCCATTAAACCAGATTCAGCATCAAAATTCTGTTCAGTATCTTCTGAAATTGAATATATTCCTCCAAAACCTTCTGCAGTCAGGCTGAAACGGTCAGAAAAACGAACGTTATAACCTAAAACAGCTCCACCGTTCAAAAGATAAAGGTCATCAAAACCATCACCCTTAACAGGAAGCACTCCACCAACAGCTCCTACAAATACAGAATCCCGTCCGCGGAGGTTTAAAACATCGAATTCAACACCTGCAGTGCCACCAATAGCAGACTGCAGCTGGGAATTACCTGGAACATTATATGAAGGGGTAATTCTTAACGCAAAGTCAGAAGCTGAAGCCACTGCAGAAACAAATCCTGCCAAAAAAAGGGCTGCAGCAAAGCTCCGGATTATTTTCATTCAGGACTCCTTACAGACCAAGGTTGAAATTAGCTCTGTCGAGACCAAGCTGTGCACCGCTATTGTTGGGAGCCTTAGCAAGAACTTTCTTATACTGAGCAGCTGCGGCACTGTAATTTCGTTCAAGCATGTACACATTAGCCAGATTGTTCATTGCCGAGATGGAAGTTGCCTTTGCGAACTCTGCTTTTGCTTCTGAATAGCGTCCTGCTCTTACAAGTGCAAGTCCAAGCTTATTTGGATCTCCTGCTGCACGGCTTTTTGAAATAACTTTTTCAAGATCGGCATTGATGTAATCCTGAATTGCAGATCTTGTAGCTTTTTCAAGAGTTGTTTTTGAAGGATGATCAAAGGCAGTTCCATTGCCTGTAAATGTAGCAGGAGCATAAGTTTCCCATGCAAGTTCTGTGTTTACGAACTCGTAAGTTCCTTCTGCAGCGGCGTTGGCTTTTTTGATAGCAGCAGCTGCAGCTACACGGCTGACAGTAAAGCCTTTAGAGAAGTTCTTCATAGAAAGGCCGAACCAAACGTTTTCATCATCAATAATAAGAGCATCTGTGTCAGGAAAATGACTTGAAGCATTCTTTGGATTAATACCAAGATTTACAAGAACAATAAAATCGTCTTCCATTGGAACAAATCCGGTTCCGATATGTACCGATTCAAGACAACTGGCAAGAAGAATACCGATGTCATCGTAGTCACCGGAAAGAGTATTCATTGTCTGGAGAGGATACTGAATGGAATCAAGTTCTTCACTAAGATGGAATGATGTATAAGGAGTAACTTTATCATCATTCCATTTAATACCAGCAAGACGGAGACCTTCCATCATACCAGCAGCAACACGAATAGATTCGTTCATGCCGGAATATGACATTGCAGTTACAATACCAGAAATATCCTTTGCAAGAGTAAGCACTTCTTCTGTGTTAGGAGAAACAAAGGCTGCGAGAGCATTAGCATCGCTCCATGAGAATGCGTTACGGTTATAAACAGAAACAGTTACGTTCTGGACAGCCTGCTTTTTTTTGCCAAGTGATTCATAAGTTACAATAAGTTCACCGGAGATTTTACCGTTTTCAGCAAACTTAAGAATTTCAGAAGAGAAATCCGCGTAGAGAGGAATTTCTACAGAACGATATTTGTTGATGCGACTGATCTTTGCAGATTCGAATGTAGAAGAAGTATATCTTCCTGCACGGAATGATACGTGTACATTTTTAACTTCCGCACCATCATTATTTCTTAAAGTCAAAGTTCCAAGAGGACAAGTCCTGTAAGCGGACATAAACAGAGGGAAAGCAGGAGAATCCTGTTCAATGCCTGCACTAAACGAAGAAGAACCTGATTTTCCCACAGGAATTGTATAACGAAGGGAAAGACCTGCTGTAATGAAGTCATAAGGATTAGAATCAGAAACCAGACAGCTGAGATATCCGCCTGTTGCAGAAACTGTAAATTCAGGACTTACCCGGAAACCTACTTCACCGTAACCCCGATAGTAAATATCGGAAGCACTTTCTGTTTTTGAATCAAGCTTTGTACTTACCTGGTATACTCCTCCAGCTCCACCGAGACCTAAATATACGCGGCTTAAAGGATAATAGTAAGCTCCAAGCCCAATTCCGGCACCGGAAAAGGTTGCATTTTCATCAAGACCATCTGGCTTTGTCATATCAACAAAACCTTCGACGCCGGCAGTAAAAAGCCCAAAAATATCAGCATCAGCTTGAACAAAACCACCTACACCTGTACCGAAATCACCTTGAGAAACAAAAGCACCAGGTGCAAGTCGGAATGTAAGATCAAGGGCAAACACAGAAGAAACAAACATAAGAGCCCCGGCAAAAGAAATCACTTTTTTCATTATAAAAACCTCTTAATCCTTTGGTTATAACATCATTGTTATTATTTTATGGAAAAACCACAAAAAAATACAGTCTTCCTAAGCATTATTTATCATGTTAGCAAGGATACAGACACCTTCAACCATTGCCTGATGTTCCCATGGAGCAATTCTTGCATATAGAGAATCCGGAGTGTCATCTGGCTCAACAGGAACTTTCTTCTGCACAAGAATCTTACCTGTATCGCAGCCGGCATCAACAAGATGAACCGTACATCCAGATTCTTTTTCTCCTGCTGCAAGAACAGCTTCGTGAACATTATGTCCCCACATGCCTACTCCGCCAAACTTTGGAAGAAGGGCCGGATGCAGATTAACGATTTTGTTTGAATATTCCGAAATGATTTTTCCGCTCAAAACCGTAAGCCAGCCGGCAAGAACAATGGCATCACAGCCGGCATTTTTGGCAGCCTCAAGGGCAGCATCTGAAACAGCGATACGCTTTTCTTCCTTAGAAACTTCCTTAGCCTTATCAGGACCGAGAACTGCAAAAGGTGAAACGATTTTTGTTTCGATTCCAGCTTCCTGTGCACGGACAAGAGCATATGCTTTTTTTGTATCTGCAATAACTATCTTAATATTGTAAGGACAATCTGCGTGCGTTTTTTCATAATCGATTAAAGCCTGAAGGTTTGTTCCGCCTCCGCTTACCAATACTGCGATTTTCATGTTTTTGGTCTCCAAGAATCTATTATATTATCGTCTTTTTACATCGCTCATCATAGATGTTCCATCTGCAAAATGTACGATTACTACATAGTAACTTCCAGAAGGTATATCGGCTTTTGGTGCAGCGTAATAATAAGGAGAAGTTGAATAACTTCCAGCAATCTGGGTTACACCTTTTTCCTGATGATCATAGGTAAAGGAAAGCCATTTTTCCATTTCGTTCCCTAAGTTTTCGCTGCTGTAAATCGTATGTACCAATGCAGGTTCGTCACAATAAATCTGCACACCATTTGAAAGAACATTTACATCCTTTACCGCACACTCGTCTAAAGCACATTCACTGCCGCTATGTAAAGATTCAGAAGCTCTTCCAGTATAATAATAGAAAGGACCACAAACATTATAATCATAATCGGTAGGCCAGGAGATATTAAAAGGTTCAAAGTAAATGAAATACCTTATGAAGCAGTCTGTATCGGCCGATTTCAATTTTATTGGGCCAGTCGCCAAAGGCTTATCTGAACTGCTATATTTCAATGAAACAGCCTCCATTGAATCATTGTCTTTATTACTAAGCAGTTCCCATGTTTTTTCTTCAGAATTATATTTTTCAAATGCAGCATGATTCAAAGAAGACGATGTATTAGCCCAGTTGTAAGTATCTCCATCATAATGTAACACATAGTCACCACTATATTTATGCATTACATTTTTTCTATGCCAACCGTAATGAACATCGGAGCTTCTGCTATATTTATAGAATTTACTATCGTCCAATTCAGCCTTTAAAGGTTGCACTATTCTGTTTCCAGCTCTATCTTCCGCTTCAATACAGAACATATAGTCGCCCACAAGGTGTTTTACAGGAATTGAAAAAAAGTCATCTGAATTCACAAAATTTATTGTTTGCTTATTCATTTGTGCCAATTCAGAGTCATTAGGCTTTCTGTAAGTCCAATCATCATTCCAGCTTGCATAATAAAAATTAAATGATCCAGGAACTTGAACTCCACTCTCATAATCAACAGGCGGTGCAATAAGAAGACTGCTTCCTTTATAATCCATTTTTAATCTAAAGGTATATCTTGGAACTTTGTTTTCAGTGATAATATATCCTGGTGAAACTTTAGAAGGAACATTTGGCGGAATATTATCTTTAATCAGCGAATCTGAATGTAAATTTGAATTATCTGCTTTTATGGTAACAGTTGTTTTTACAACAGAATCATCGTTATTAACTGCAACCAGTTCAAAAGCCCAGTCACATCTGGAATCTCCGCTAAACAGATTACTTGTGCTGATTTTAAATGAAACTTCGTTATTGTCAGGTTCAAAAACATAAGAATCTTCATTATTAACAACTGCACGAAGAGACTTATACCCAGCCGTAGAAGTTACACCAACGCTGACAGTGTGAGTCAATGATTCATCAGCTTTAACAAGAAGTTTACTTACGCTTGGAGCAGCAATTGTTGAAGAAGTGTCATAATAAAAAACATCATGTAATTTTGAAACAGGACTGAACAGTTTTGAACCATCATCTTCCGTTTTTTCTACAATGACATAAAGCTGCAGCCTGTCAAGACCAGTGTCATAAAAGCTTTCACCCGAATACAAGCCAGTACCAGAAGAAAGATTTCCTAATGAACCTGTCAAATCAGAATTATAGTTATTCCAGGAATGCAGTTTGTAATATCTTCTTTTTTCACCTTTGTATTCGTATTTAAATTTATCATCTTCAAAACTGTAGAAGAAAGCATACTTTACATTCTCCTTAAGATTTGAATATTCCTTGTTTTTTGAGATGAAGCTGTATTTCAAGACAGTCGTCATATAGTCTTTTTCAAGATATGCATAATTTAAAACATCGCTTGCAGGAATTTCCGTACATTTTTCTACTTTATTGCCTACAGAGTCCGTTACAGTGATTTTTACATAGGTTATCTGAGAAGAATCAATGGTATTGCGAGGAATTGTTACAAGAGTTTCACTGGTTGAAGCATGAGACTTTATGGCAAAATGCCCCGTACTATGGGCTTCCGAACTATCAAGCTTTGACTTATCAGTTGACCAGGAAACAAGACAGTCCAGCTTTTCATTATACATGCCTGTTCTACACCAATCATCTTTAATGGAACTTGGATTTATGTAAAACCTTACATCGCAATCAGACAATTCAGTTTCATCCCAATAATAGGAAGTCCTTGATCCATAGGAAGGCTTCTTAAATGCTGGTTCATTTTTCAGTCTGTAGTAATAACCACGACCTTCAGTTTCATCTTCCATCGTTGCATCTGGAACATAGCCAATAACAACGATATTACCATCTCCTACAACAGTATCCCTTACGGCAAAAACTGTCTTTGGTTCTGAATAATTGTCATTTTTATCAACAAAGTAGATGTCCAGCTTTATCAAACCGTCTTGAGAAGAGAGGAATTTGTGATTAAAAACAATTTCCTTTGAATCAACAGAGCCTGCTGCATTCGTAAATTCCGTATATGCGTCTGACTGGCCGCAATCAATATCAGAATCTTCCCAGGACCATTCCCCTTTGACCTGAACAAGGGTTTCTTTTACGACAACTTTCTTTACACCGCTTCCAACATCACCACCTTTAAGGTAGAGCCAGACAGAATCTTTTGTGTGATTTGTAGACCAGCATTTTACATCAGTATCAGCATAGTCCACAGTCAAACCATAATCCATAGGAGACAAGTCTAAGGTTTCTTCCCAATATGGAACATCAACATCTGTTAATTCATAATCATCTGCAGTAACCACGTAATCATTATAATATGTCCATGGTCCATCAATAAATTTCCAGCGCTCGGCAGTATAAGTCCAGTTTCGAACTCCATCGACTTCTACATAAGGTGCCTTCAGGTACATAAGGTTCGTACTGTTTTTTACATCAGACTGAGTTTTTGCCATTCTGACTTCTTCAATTACAGGAGGAAGTTTTTCTGAATTTTCATTTACTCGATAAGTACATACGGAATCAGCCGCCATGGAAGTTCCAAAAATATCAGTAACGGATTTAGAAATTGTTACATTCACATCATAATAGGACTTGAGTGCAAATTTGTCATAAAGTCGTTTTTCGTAGGAAGGCTGAATCACCAGGGTATTTGTCTCGCGATTGTAGGAATCCATAGTCAACGGTTCATAGCAAGATGTTAAATCCAAGCCGTTTGAATCTTTTATAAAAATATTTCTTCCCAAAGAGAATGAATTCGCCATTTCTTTGTTAAAGACAATTGATATGGCAGAATCCCAGTTTGCACCTACATTGCTGAATTTTGGTGAATAATCAACAACAGAAGGATATTTTCCTATAACAGCCGATACAGTAATTCCCTGAACAGGAGTAATTACCGTAAATTTGCAGGAACTGCCATCTTCAGACAATTTTTCATATTCAAAAAGCTCAAATGTATCGGAAGAATCAGATTTATTTGTCGCTACATATACGTTGCCATTTAATTCAACTTTGTAATCACCACCAACAGCTACTGAAAGTCCTGAATACTGATAACCTTCGTCAGCAATGCAGTCTACCACAAACGATTCACCAATGCTGTATTGTGTTTTCTTAGGAGTAACGGAAATGTTTCCATTTGAAGTTATAAATGATATTTCTGCCTTTGAATTTGTCTCGTTATTAATTGTATACGAATATGAATATGCATTACCCAAATCTATTTTTGCACCATCCTCTGTTTCATAATAAAAATCAGCAGGAATTTCGATGGTAATAACTTCAAGCTGAGACTCAAGTGGGATGAATTTACCTGGCTTCGGTGCATAAACAAGTGTATTTTCATTCCAGACAGGTGCCTGGAAATAACTTTTTAAATCATTTGATTTATCTTTGCCTTTATATATTTTTATTCTTGAATAATCGTTTTCGTCAGAAAGCGATTTATTAAAGGTCAGGTAAATTGAAGAGTTTTTTGGTTTACCATTTTGTGTATCATTTGCAGGTTCTGCAGAATCAATGGTTGGACGGGCAAAAATTACAGGAGAAATTCTCACTGCTTTTTTATTTAAAACTTTAACCTCGGTTGCATTACTGTACAGATTCTCAAATTCAAAAGCGTCTTCAGGTTCAGGCTGCCATTTGTAAAACTTATATCCAGAATTTCCTTCAGTATAAGATATTGAAAAACTATCTGATGATTTTTTTTCAATTACACCCGATGGCGAAACTGTACCAAAATCAGATACAATGGATATCTTCATTGGAGTTTGAGATTGATACTCAACCTTCTTATCGATCTCAGTCTTTAATTCACTTCCATCAAGAAAATTTTCACACGAACTAAATGCAAAAAGCAGAACAACCGTAGCTGCAGAAAGAATAAATGATTTTTTCATTCTGATACCTCAATACTTTTTATAATAACAACAATTTAAACTATAACTTAAAAAATTAATTTGTCCAATCTTCTTTGATACGGGGACTTAATTTTTTAAGGAAATTTTATAGAAAGAGATTCCCGTGTCGAGCACGGGAATGACATGGCCACAGAGTCGAGCACGGGAATGACATGGCCACAGAGCCCGGCACGGGAATGACATGGCCACAGAGCCCGGCACGGGAATGACATGGCCACAGAGTCCGGCACGGGAATGACATGGCCACAGAGTCGAGCACGGGAATGACATGGCCACAGAGTCCTCCCATGCCCCGGGTTAGCGTATGGAGCCCCGAAGTTACACTGCGGCGGTGGTTGAGGTACTCGAAACCACCAGAGCAGTGTAATGAAGCGTTTAGCGGAAGGGCGGAACACGCGACGGTGGTTTTGCCTGCAAAAACACCGGAACCCCAAAATGACAAAAAAATTCCCGGCCAGATGACCGGGAATACATGATGGTTACCGGGTGCCCCTTCGAATCAACGGGCTTAACCACCGTAAATTAATCTAAGATTGTTGCGTCGTGTGAGCCTTTGAGCTCTTCGCCCAGTGGCTTTGCTGACTTTTCTACGCAGCCGATTTTGTATGCCTTAAGGTTTGGAATTCCAAGCTTTTTGTGAACATCTGTTGCAAACTTTTCTGCATTTGCATTGATATGTGCAATGATTTCGTCGGCTTTGTCTGCACTTACAGCCATTACAAGACCGATACCCATGTTGTAAGTTCCCCACATGCCTTCTGCATCTGCACCGCGGCGAACAAGCTCGTCAAAAATAGCAGGCTTTTCCCAGCTGTCCTTTTTAATATGGCTTACAAGCTGTGTTCCCTTTGGATACATGCGTGGAACGTTTTCGTAGAATCCGCCCCCAGTAATGTGTACCATACCGTGAATTGCAGCTTTTCCAAATGCTTTAAGAACATCCATAACAGGGCGTACGTAAATGCGTGTTGGTGTAAGGAGAACTTCACCGATTTTTTTACCGTTAAAGTCTTCGTTAAAATCTTTTACAAGTTTGCGTACAAGGGAATATCCGTTTGAGTGTGGACCTGTTGAAGAAAGACCGATAAGAACGTCTCCTTCTGCAATATCCTGACCAGAAATAATGTCTTCTTTATCGATAAAACCTACACCAAAGCCGGCAAGGTCATATTTTCCGTCATCATAGAAACCTGGCATTTCTGCTGTTTCTCCACCAAGAAGTGCACATCCGGCATCAACACAACCATCTGCAACACCCTTTACAAGTTCTCCTGCAACTTTTGCATCCAGCTTTCCGCAGGCAACATAATCGAGGAAGAATGATGTCTGAACACCAGAACAAAGGATGTCATTTACACTCATGGCAACACAGTCAATACCAACAGTGTCATACTTTCCAATCTGAAAAGCGATATCAAGTTTTGTACCTACACCGTCTGTTCCTGAAACTGCAACAGGGTGCTTGAGACCAGCAGGGATTTCAAACATTCCGTTGAAGCTTCCAAGATCTGAAAGGAGGCCAGGGATGCGTGTACGTTTTGCATGTACTTTGTATTCGTTTACAGCATCATAACCTGCTTCTACATCAACACCTGAATCTTTGTAATTAATTGCCATTTGTATGTGACTCCTGTGCGGCTGATAAATTCTATGACCGCATAAATAATTTCTGTTTAGTATAGTGAATTTTTAATTAAATGTCATTATGATAGACACAAGAGGTAAACAATGAAAGTTGCAATTTTTTTCGGGTCTAAATCCGACACAGAAACTATGAAAAAGGCAGCCGATGTTCTTAAGGAATTCGGCATTGATTATAAAGCTTATATTCTCTCTGCTCACAGAGCCGGAGCTCTTCTTCACCAGACTGTAAAGCAGGTTGAAGCTGACGGTTGTGAAGTTATTATAGCAGGGGCTGGTCTTGCGGCTGCTCTTCCTGGTGTAATTGCCGGTGCCACAACTCTGCCTGTAATCGGTGTTCCACTGGAATGCGTTACTCCTGGAAAATCAAACGGGCTTGGAGGAATGGATGCACTTCTTTCTATAGTGCAAATGCCTCCTCAGATTCCTGTAGCCACTGTTGGAATCAACTCTTCTAAAAATGCGGCTTATCTTGCAGCTCAGATCCTTTCGATTAAATACCCTGAAATCAAAGAAAAGCTTATTGCTTTCCGACAAAAACTGGCAGATGATGCCGCTGCTTCCGGACTTGATGTAGAGCTGTAATTCGCTGGTCTTATAATGTGCGGATGCAAGTCCCAGAAATAGCAGGACTTGTGAACGTGGAGAAAAAACGGCAGTCCTTTATGTTTTCATAACTTTTCATTTAATTTGCAGGAAAAAGATGCATTTTAAGTAATCCGTGGTAAACTTATGTCATGGCACTGATTCATAATTTTGAAAAGTTTTTAACAAACCATTTTGTTTTTTCCGGAATAAACATTGTCCTCAAGGACAACCAGCTCCCTGATGAAAAGATATTGCAGAAAATAAGGGAATTTAATGTTGCTTCCGACTGGTACAACGATTCAGAAAATGATTTTACTGCCATTGAACTGGAAAAAGACAGTCCCCTTCCTGCAGGCTGTGAGGAAATTCCTCTAAGAAGTTTTTTCTGGGAACAAAAAAATGATCCTGAAGTTGTACGCCTTGCAGCCCGAGCCAAAGGTCTTTTGAATTTCCGCAAAAACAAGCGTTACTGTGCCTGCTGCGGCGGTGCATTAAAAGATGACCCGTTGTTTACTGCAAGGACATGCGTTCAATGCGGCAGACAGTTCTTTCCTCAGATTGAACCTGCAGTAATCATCATTGTTAAAAAAGGCGACAAGATTCTTCTGGCAGAACATCAGAACAGAAACGACGGTATGTTCAGCTGCATTGCAGGGTTTGTTGAACTTGGCGAAACCCTGGAGCAGACTGTAGCCAGAGAAGTAAAAGAAGAAACCGGCATTACTGTAAAAAATATCCGCTACACAGGAAGCCAGTCCTGGCCATATCCTGACCAGCTGATGCTGGCTTTTTACGCAGACTACGACAGCGGCGAAATCAAAATTCAGGAAGAAGAATTAAAGCAGGCCGGCTGGTTTTCTATGGATAACCTTCCTGTAACTCCTCCTCCTGGATCTGTTGCCTACAATCTGATTCATGGTATTTGGGAAAAGAAATAATTCCATATAAAGCTATACAATAAATTCAGCCTGCGATGCTTAAGTCCTTCTGCAGACTCAATGGCCGCTGCTTTTAGTACTTATTGGACAGCTTCTATATTGTTTTTATGACAGTGGCGGGATTACCTGCCACTAAAACACCTTCCGGCACATCTTTTGTTACTACACTTCCCGCCCCTACAATGGCGTTTTTTCCTATGCGCACTCCCGGTAAAATTATGGCTCCGCTGCCAATCCAGACATTTTCTTCTATATAAACTGGGAACGGATAAACTGTTGTTCTGTCTTCCGGGGATTTTCCGTGATTTAAGGTTACAATCTTAACTCCGTGTCCAATCTGAACATCATCCCCAATGTAAATGCCTCCCTGATCCTGAAAACAGCAGCAGGAGTTTATAAAAACCCTTTTTCCAATGTGAATATTTATGCCGCAGTCTGTATAAAAAGGAGGAAAAAGCTTAAAGTTTTTGTCCGGCTGAGTTCCTGTTAATTCTGCAAAAAAAGATCGGAGTTCTTTCTGGTCGTGAAAGCCTGTATTTATTTGAGCTGTAATTTTCTGTGCTTCTTCTGAAAGAAAACAGGAAAACCTTAACAGGTCTGACCCGTGCTCCATTTTTGAGCCTTCTTTCATTGCCTGTAAAAACTGGTCTGCATACTTCTGAACTTCCGGTGTAAACTTTGCCATAGCTGAATTATAAAGCAGATTTTACGGGTGTTCTACAAATGTTGTTTTT
>JAZQNJ010000014.1:0-6998 GCA_045627285.1 Treponema sp.
TAAACGCAAAGGAATTACAATAATTTTAATATTACCGATGTAATTTTCGATGAGCCCAGTAAGTACCACAATACAAATTATTGATTTAACTTACTCTTTTTGTAGTGACATAAGTTGAATTTAAATGTTTCATGAGAAACATAAATTTTCTACGTTACCAGAAATTGAACCAAAATTGTTTCATGAGAAACAAAAATTTTATTATATATACCATTTCTGATAATCATGTTGCTGTAATTGTCCGACTTGTTTCTGTAAACTTGCCCGTTGAAAGACCTTCGGGTTAAGCCTGTAAGTGACAGTTACAAAGGAGAATGAGACTTTTGTAAAGCTTAAAGTGGTGATGTTAAAATAGGGTAGTTAAGTTTGCCGATCCGAAGGGACATTCAGTAACTATTCTGCTTAAAAAGTTACTGTGATGATTTAGGTAAGAGCTAAAAGTACAAGAACAAAATTTTTAGGAGTGACATATATTACAATTCCTGGACATATTTTAAATAATGGAGTTATAAAATGTTTCATGAGAAACATACCCCGGTGAACTTGGAGAATAGAGATTGAATGACGATTGTCCAAAATATTTGCTTAAATATGTGGGCTTAATAATATTTTTTTCTAAATTAAGATGGTTAGTTTAAAAGGTTTGCAAATTGCCAGTCGATAATAATTTATTTTGAGCAAAAGATTCTGATTGTTAAAAATAATGTTTCACAAGAAACATTTACATTTGATTGAGGGTAATAGTTTAATTGGGTATGTCAGAACAAAGAGTTGTTGCATTAAATTCAATGGTGAGCCTCTCGACACAAGATTCAGCAGTAACAGCCTTAATAAAGAGTTGATATAGTGATTTCGACAGACTTAATCAGTCTGGCAAAACTTTTCTGGAATATAGCCCATTCTAAAATGTTTCACATGAAACATTGTCATTATAGGAAATATTATAATTTCATTTTAAGCAGATTAAGTTAAAGTATATTAAGTAAGTAAGGTTTAACTTTAATCAAAACGGTCAGTATTTATTTGAAAACCGATCTAAAGTAAGTTGTTACAAGAATAAGTAATGCTCAGAGTACTGTCTTATAAATGTATAAGTAAAATGTTTCATGAGAAACAAATAATTTCATAGTTTAAACTGCCATCCGTTAGTAAGTTTAAATACGGGTTTAAATGACGAATGTTCGTCATTTAAAATAATAAATTAAATATACAATAAAGTACTTGCTATTAATTAATGCTTAGATTTTTACTATGTTTTGAAGATTCTTTGCTAAATAGGTGAAATTTTCGTACATAATTTCAAGATATAGAAGAACAACTGTTCGTATGGTAATTAATTATTTTATTAAAAAAATACCCTGCAGATTTGGTTCTGCAGGGCTAAGGTTTATTTTAATTTTAGTCTGAATACTTTTGATCCTCGTTCAGGATTCCATTTTTCTTTTCGTTTATCAGGCAGGGAATCAACTGTATCTGGTACAAATCCCTGACTTTCAAACCAGTCAGCCGTTTGTGTAGTTAAAATGAATATACTTTTCAGATTTATTGCTTTGGCTTTGTTAATAAGGTGTTCAATCATCTTTGGCCCGATTCCGATATGGGCACAGGTCTCATCAACTGCAACAGCAGCAATTTCTGCCTGGTTTCTATCGTAAATGTGAAGAGCAGCACAGGCTCTGACAGCACCATCAATTTCATAAATGTTATAGTCGTTATAAGTTACTTCAAGCTGGCTTTCTGTTCGAGGAAGGAGAATTCCGTTCTCTACGAATGGTCGCATCAATGAAATTACCTGCGAAATATCTTCACGGTGCATTGGTCTGATTTTGCCGTAGTTGGAAGAATATATCATTGTACCTGAACCAAGGTCGCTGAAAATTTCGCATGGAAGGGTACCGTCTATTAAACCGTTAAGAATATGGGCTCTTGAGACACCTGATGTGCAGCTTTCTTTTGCGAGATAAAGAATGGAAATGATTTCCTTTTGTAAATCAGTCTGATTTGATGAAGAGGGATTCGCATCAATAAAGTTATCCAGTTCTTCAATATTCATGGCTGGTACATGACCTGCTGGTGAAAGTCCAATTGTGGCAGGAATTGTAAAAGTTTCTTCTGTGAGCTCTGCCTCTGGTACGAGGAAGAAAAGCTTGTCGGCTTTCATGTGAATGGCAATTTGAGATGCAAGCTGTTTTGAAGAAATATTGTAAGGCTTTCCATTAAGGCTCCATCCGATGCAAGGAAAGATTGGAATGAATCCGTCCTGGAGAACTGTGTTAATTGTGTCATCATTGATTTTATCAATTTCACCGGCTGTACCATAATCAGTTCCGGCAATAACACCTTTACCACGGGCACGAACCCAGTTACCGATTACAGCAGTAAGATGTTCTCCGGCAAGGCTTGTCATTACATTATTTGCTACTTCAAAGGCAGCTGATTTTATAAGAGGCATTGCATCTGGAGAGGTGATTCGTGAACCGTCAGCTGAAGTCCATTTAATTCCTTCATCGGCAAGGACTTTGTCTATGCGTGTTCTTGCTCCCGGTACCAGAATGATTTTAAGACCAGCTTCTTTAATAAAACTGATGTCGTGTATAAGTCCGGGGAAATAAGCAGAGTCAATAATTCTGTCATCAATGTAAATTACAACAACAGCATTCTTAAACCGGCTGATGTATCTGATGACATCCCGAATTCTTTCTGCTTTAATTTGAATGGAGTTTTCTTTATCTTTCATTTTCTTCCCCTGTATGTTTTATCATATTTATCTTTGAGTAAACACAGCCACAATAATCCTGACGCCATAAACCATATTCCTGACTGAGACGGGTACTTCTTAAAAAACCGCCTTTTTTCTTAAAATCAGAAAAGAGATATTTAGTGCGACATTTTATGTCCCGGTTTGAAGTCTGAAGCTCCTTTCCGATTTCATTTATCTTCTGACTGTCTTTATGTGGACTGATTGAAAGTGTAGTCGTGAACCAGTCAAAGGAATTTTTAACAGCATAATCCCAGCTTCGTTTCATTCTGAATTTATAACATCGGCGGCAGCGTTCTCCCATTTCCTGTTCGGTCTGGAGTTCTTTTTCCTGTCTTACATTTGTTGCCAGAAAGTATTGTTCAGGATTGTAATCATCAACTATGAGTTTAACTTTATTTTTTAGGGCATCTGGAAATTGAGTAAGGAATTTTTTTAATTCCTCCAGACGGCGTAAGTACTCTTTTTGAGGGTGAATGTTGGGGTTGTAATAGTAAATTGTGATATCAAAAATTCCGGAAAGATATTCAATAACATAGCTGCTGCAGGGACCACAACAGGCATGTAAAAGCAGCGTTGGTTTTTGAGAGGAACTCTGTGTAGAATATTGAGCAAGAATTTTTTCCAGTTCTTTCTGGTAATTGATTTTATCCATATATTTTTACATTTAGATTATCGAATGAGAACAGACGGTGGGTTAGAAAAAAATGGCTGTGTCTGCAAAGCAGGCCTCTGAAAAAGTCCCGGAAATGTCATTATCGGGCTTGACCCGATAATCTCCTTCTTTGTAATACAACAATTTACAAAGAGAGATTCCCGTGTCAAAGTGAGCACGAAAACGAGTGTGCTCAAGCACGGGAATGACACTTTTTCAGTAATCTCTCTGCAAAGAGGGGTGCTTTTTAAAGACTTTTTCTGTTTGACAAAGAAATCTCTTAATTAACAAAACAATTTACGGACACAGTAAAAAAAATAAACCGCCAGTAAAACTTACCGGCGGTTTGTTGAAATGGACAGGACCTGAAAGAATGCTGTATGTCTGGTACATTCTCTGTTCTTTTACTGTCCAGCTCAAGAACTATGATAAAGCCTTTCCCTCAGATTAAAAGGAACTTAATATTCTCAAAATCAGAAAAAATTCTATTTCTATTTCTGAGCTTTAAGAAGTGCTTTTGCAAATTTTCTGTTTTCTGGTTTTTCTGCTTCCCTGTAAAAAGTTGCTATATTCCCGATGATGCGTACAAGTGTTGAATTTGTATTTTCAGCAATAACATTACTGAGTTCAATTTTTTCATCCTTGAATTCGTTGAACTTTACTTTGATGAGTTCGTGATCGGCCAGCACAAAGTTTATCTGTTTAATCTGTTCTTCTGAAACACCATTTCCGCCAATCTGTACTAATGGTGATAAAGGCTGTGCTTCTTTTTCAAGAAGCTTTCTCTGTTTACTTGTTAATTCAATCATGAGGTGATAATAGCTTTTACAATGATAAATATCAATGAGAAAAAACGAAGAAATAGAAATAGGCTTGTGCGAGAAAAAAGGAAAATCCAGTTCGTTTTAAGAATGGGGTTTTGAATATAAATTTAACGTATGTTGAATGTTGAAGAACTGAAATCAATCGTGGGTGATAATGTTAAATACTACAGAGAAAAAGCTGGATATACCCAGGATACTCTTGCTGAAAAATGCGGTGTTTCAGGAAAGACAATTCAAAAAATAGAAAAAGGTGAATCCTGGCCTGAAGGTGAAACTTACTTAAATTTAATTAATATTTTTGGACTTGATGCTCCAGATCTCCTGATTTCGAAAAATAGCCAGATTATATCTAGAAAAAAAGTTTTGTATCTTTTTGAAAACGTAAATCAAATGCAGACAAAGGCAAAAGAAAGTATAGACATAATTCTCTCCTCAGAAGCAGGTAAAAATGATTTTTTTACTAACTCTCACATCGAGCCAAGAGAATAGACCAGATCGTTCCTTTATGTGACTTAATGGACAGTAAAGTTTTAATTCGGTATAATTTTTTTACTTATCTTTATAGAGGAAAATCATGCCAAAAATCGAAGTTAACGAAAGACTGTTTTTTAACCTTCTTGGAAAAAAATACGATTACGACACTCTGGAAAAAAAGCTTACTTGTGGTAAAGCAGAGCTTGATGAAAAACCGGATATGTCTCAGAGTGAAGATGAACGTGTTATTAAAATTGAATTAAATGATACTAACCGTCCTGACCTCTGGTCTACAGGTGGTGTTACACGCTGTCTGCGCAACCACGAAGGAGCAAAACGCTCTGACTATTCAAAATTTATGTCAAAAGAAGGAAGCGTAAAAGACTGTGGTGACAGAATCGTATATGTTGATGAAAGCGTAAAAGCTGTTCGTCCATACATGGTTAGCTTTGTAATTTCGGGTAAGCCAATTGATGATCCGATGCTTAAGGACATTATCCAGACTCAGGAAAAACTTTGCTGGAACTTTGGACGTAAAAGAAAGTCTATTTCTATGGGTGTGTATCGCGTAAGTCAGATTAAGTGGCCTGTTCACTACACAGGTGTTGATCCAGATACAACTTCATTTATTCCACTTCAGTGTGAAGAAAAAATGACTTGCCGTCAGATTCTTACTGACCATCCAAAAGGAAAGGAATACGGCTGGATTCTTAAAGATGCAAAAGTATTCCCACTTCTTAAGGATGACAAGGGCGAAGTAATGTCTATGGCTCCAATCATCAACTCAGCAACTCTTGGTGCTGTTCAGGTTGGTGACAAAGACCTTATGGTTGAACTTACTGGTGATAACATTGAAAACCTGATGCTTTCTGCAAACATCGTTGCATGTGACTTTGCAGATGCTGGATACGAAATTCTTCCTGTAAAAGTTGTTCATCCTTATGACACTGGTTGTGGTAAAGAAATTGTTGTTCCTTTCTACTTCCAGCAGACAACAAAAGCTACTCTTGCTGCCATTAACAAAAAACTTGGCTGTGACCTTACAAAGGCTGAAGTTCTTGATGCTCTCAGCCGCATGGACAATAACGTTACAGCTAAAGATTTTGATGCAACAGAAAAAACTGAAAACTATCTTAAGTCTAACAAAAAGGATGTTGAGTTCACTCTTGAACCAGCTCCATACCGCAACGACTTCCTTCACGAAGTTGACATCATTGAAGATGTAATGATTGGTGTTGGTCTTGATAAATTTAAGCCAATGAGACCAAACGATTTTACAGTTGGTCACCTTTCTCCAGTTACACTCTTCAGCCGTAAAGCAAAAGAAATCATGGTTGGTCTTGGTTACCAGGAAATGATTTTCAACTACCTTGGATCAAAACGCGATTATATTGACCGTATGAACGTTACTGCTGACAACGTAATTGAAATCTCTAATCCAATGAGCGAAAACTATCAGTTTGTTCGTCCATCCATTATTGCCTCACTTCTTAAAGCAGAGAGTCAGGCTGGACAGGCAGTATTTCCACACAAGATTTTTGAAATTGGTAAAGTGGCTTTCCTTGAACCAAGTGAAAATACTGGAACAAAAACAATTCAGTCTCTTGGATTTATGACAGCATGTAACAATGCAAACTTCAATGATCTGGCTTCAGAAGTATCAACAATGCTTTATTACATGGATCACAAATACGAAGTTAAAGAAGTAGAAGATCCACGCTTTATTCCTGGACGTCAGGCAGCTGTAATTGTAAATGGAAAACAGGTTGGTGTATTTGGTGAAGTACATCCACAGGTTCTTGAAAACTGGTCTATAAATGTTCCATGTGTTGCGGGAGAACTTGATATTGAAGCTTTAATGCCAGCTGAAAAACCAAATACAAAGGCTGCAAAAAAGGCTGAAGCTCCAAAAGCTGCCGGAAATGTAAGTCCTGCAGAAACTGATCCTGCTGCTTACTTTGACAGCCACATTCAGCTGCTGGTTGCTAAAATTGAAAAGGTTGATACAAACCCTGAAGGCGACAAGCTTTACATTGAAACAATGGATGACGGTTCTGGAACACCAAGAATCATTCAGTCTGGATTAAGACCATATCTTAAACCTGAAGAACTTCTTGGACAGCATGTAATCATTGCTGCAAACCTTGCTCCACGCAAGATGAAGGGCGTTGAAAGCCGCGGTATGCTTCTTGCTGCAGACTACGACGACGGAAAGAAGGTTGAACTTCTTACTGCTCCATGGGCTGCTCCAGGAACTGTAATCACTCTTGAAGGTGGTGCAGAAAAC
>JAZQNJ010000015.1:0-5664 GCA_045627285.1 Treponema sp.
AGCTTCCAGTTCGCTGGTTTTATATTTATACGATTCGTTCATTTAAACTTCCAGACTGATTTTCTGTTTCAAAAAAAAATCCACAGCTTACCAGACTTACACCTTAACTGTGTACATCCGTGCAATCTGTGGACTAAAAACTTACAGCAGGTTAATGCCGTGTTTAGCACATTCAACGCGCATTTCTTCAGGCCACATGCTAACCTGAATTTCACCAATGTGAGCCTTGCGCAGGAAGAACATACACAGACGGCTCTGGCCAATACCACCACCAATTGTGTAGCTGAGTTTTCCGTCAAGCAGGCGCCTGTGGAACTCAAGTTTTGCACGTTCAGGGCAGCCACGTTCTTCCAGCTGAGCCTTAAGGCTTTCAGGGCTTACACGGATACCCATAGAAGAAAGTTCATAAGAGCTTTCAAGAACAGGATTCCATACAAGAAGGTCGCCGTTAAGACCGCGGTGACCGTCACCACTTTCACTGATCCAGTCATCATAGTCTGGCGCACGTCCGTCATGAATAGTTCCGTCAGGAAGCTTGCCTCCAATACCAATCAGGAACACAGCACCGTATTTTTTAGCAACGGCATTTTCTCTTTCTTTTGGAGTAAGGTCTGGAAATTCCTTCTGAAGGTCATCCGCATAGATAAATGTAATTTCTTCAGGAAGAACAGGCTTAATTGAGTCGTAGCGGTCGTAAATGTAGAATTCAAGATGCTTGAGACAGTCATAAATCTTTCTTACAACTTCTTTAAGATACATAATGGTGCGGTCATTTTCGTCCATGCAGCGGCACCAGTCCCACTGGTCAACGTACAGAGAATGAATGTTATCAAGTTCTTCGTCTGCACGAATGGCGTTCATGTCAGTGTAAATACCGTAGCCAGGAGCAAGATTAAGGTCAGTAACCTTTACGCGCTTCCACTTAGCCAGAGAGTGAACGATTTCCATTTTAGCATCGCCCATATCTTTAACAGGGAAAGTTACGGCACGTTCAATACCGTTTAAGTCGTCGTTAAGACCAGTTCCGCTCTGAACAAAAAGAGGAGCTGTAACGCGAGTTAAATTGAGGGCTGTAGAAAGCTGCCCCTGAAAAAAATCTTTTACCATTACAATGGCATGTTCTGTTTCTTTTGGTCCAAGAAGAGCTTTGTAATCTTTTGGGAACTGTACTTTTGACATAGAAATAACCTACCTTTTAATACTCATTTTATCCTTTTTTTATGTGATTTTTCAATAAAAAAATACCGCCCGGTCCTTTTGTAATGCACCACAAAATGTGGATTTTTTTTGGAGAATATACTCCATTCCACATGTTTTGATATTTTATTCCCTGTAAAACACCGTCCTTGTGCTATAATTAAAAAATCTTAACTTAACAGGAACTTAACATGTCAAAAAATCAGAAGAAAAAAAGCTCTCCGGTCCTGCTGTTATTGTTTATCGCAGCAGCTATTTTCATCTACTACTACAAACACGACCCACAATTCAAGACAAAAGTTGATTTAACTGCAAATCAGACTATCGAAAAAATCAACGGCTGGATCGGTTCTGATGTAATTCCATCAATTCCACAGGAAACAAAATCCCACACTCCTTCATTACCAGAAAAAAAACAGCCAGAAAGTAAAACTGCCTCTCAGCCGGCTGTTCCACAAAAAGATGATATCCCCCCAGACGTAATTATTTTAAGCGACAACCTGGCTTTTCCTGTATGTGCAGCAGCTAAACACGCAAAAGATCACGAAATCCGAAACTACAAATACTACTCCATCTGCTACAGAGAACCTTATGAACAGGCTGAATGGTCTGCTTACTGTCTGGATGAATCCGAACTTTCAAAAAAAGCAGGCCGTACAGACGACTTCCGTCCGGATGATGCAATTTCTACAGGCAGTGCCAC
The DNA here is from genome assembly GCA_045627285.1 of Treponema sp. Taxonomy (GTDB): domain Bacteria; phylum Spirochaetota; class Spirochaetia; order Treponematales; family Treponemataceae; genus Treponema_D. Next base: position 1,901 of record JAZQNJ010000015.1, read on the forward strand.
ACTTGCAGACTACAGAGGTTCAGGCTATGACAGAGGTCACCTTTCCCCTGCAGCTGATTTTGCTTTCAGCACAGAGGCCATGAGCGAGACTTTCTACATGAGCAATATGTCTCCACAGGCAGGAGCCTTTAACAGAGGAATATGGAAAGACCTGGAATCAAATGTCAGAGTCTGGGCTAAAAAATTTGGAAAAGTTTATGTAATTTCAGGTCCAGTGCTTGATGAATCTCCGGAAGACTACGCCACCATCGGAAGCAACAAAGTATCTGTACCAAAATATTACTACAAAGTTCTTATGGCACCTTTATATAAAAACCAGGCAGACAGAGATAATCCTTATGAATGCACATCTATTACAGGAATTGCATTTATTCTGCCTAATAAAAAATGCGACGACAGCTACTTCAACTACGCTGTAACAATTGACGAAGTGGAAAACCGCACCGGACTCAACTTCTTCGAAAGTCTGGACGACAGAACAGAAGCCGCACTTGAGTCCACATTTAACGTAGATCTCTGGAAGTGATTTTTGCCTGAGAGATATTGGCACAGGCTTTGCCGTCCTGACTGAGCATTCTGTAGACTTTACTCTTTGGATTAAAGGCTTCTCAACGAAAGTGCAGTTAGTCGTTAAAAGCGTTCTCCAGGGAAGCTGCAGGCTCTGTCTTTGCCGGTGTTTTTTGCTTCATACAGGGCCTGGTCAGATTTTTTGAAAAGTGAGTCAAAATCGCTTTCGTTAGTGTAAGGTGCAAAACCAACACTGGCGTGAATGGTTGTGTCGTTATCTGGATTATCAGGGAAGATTTTAGTGCTGTTGAGTTTTTCAAGAAGCTGGTTACAGCGCAGAAGGGCTATGTCCATTTTGTCGGTGTTTGCCATGAGAATTACAAATTCATCACCTCCAAAACGGCCCATTACATCGGAACTGCGGAAAATGCTTTTTATACAGATGCTAACAAGCTTAAGGACATGATCTCCTGTAAAGTGTCCGTAAGTATCATTTATCTGCTTAAAGTAATCAAGATCCATGATTATAAGAATACCATTTTTTGTAGCATTAATATTCTTTTTGGCTTCTCTAATTAATGCACCTTTATTAAGAAGACCTGTAAGTTCGTCTGTATCCCGTTCACTTTCAATAATCTGACGAAGACTGAATTCTCTTACACGGATTTTTGTAAGGTAAAATCCTGGAAGAATACTAAGTCCATAAAAAACAATGGCATTAAAAACATCAACCTTATAATGTTCAGGAGATTTTATTACCATAGTAAGGACACAGAATACAAAAGTAGCAATGAGATTTACACCAAAGATTCTTCTGGCTTTATCTACCAGAAGAAGTGGACTGGCAAACTGAAATACATAGAATATTACTGCATAGTCATTAGGTTTATCAAAAACTCCGTTCAGGGTTGTGTAGGCAAAAAATCCTCCGGAAAAAAAGTAAACAAGAAGCATGACAAGATTTTTTCGTGATTCAGGAAGCTTTAATGTAACTACAAATACTGCCGTCATGTAAAGAAACATGCTTGCATAAGTTACATGAGTTCTGAAAACATCTCTGTCTTTAAAGAATGCTGAAAGAATTGTAAGTATAAAGAATAAAGCCATGGAAACGAAAGAACATACCTGAAGAATGCTTAAATTTGTTCTGTAGATTTCATTTCTTACACAGTCGTATTCAAAATCAGAGACTTTATTTCTGAGATAAAAAGCTTTTGCCTGTTTCCAGGGATTAATCATACAAATATTTTATACCCGCTTTACAAAATTCAAAACCCCGATTTTTCAAATTATTATGTATTTTCCTGGTTCTTGAAAAGAATATCCTGAAAATTATGTGGAAAATAATTATTAAACAAAAAGCTTAATTAAAAGAATTGACAGTACATTAGACCTAAAATAAAATTACAAGGCTATGAACACAGAACTTTTAGACAAGGCAATTCGCCGTATTCCAGATTTTCCAAAGCCTGGAATTGAATTTTATGACATTACAAGTCTTCTTACAGATGCAGCCGCATTCCGGGCCGTTCTGGAAGAAATGTACGCCATTTTCAAAGATAAGGATATTGATGCCATTGCTGCAGTAGAAAGCCGCGGATTTATCTTTGGTGCTCCACTGGCCGAAAAACTTGGTATTCCTCTTGTACTTATCCGTAAAAAAGGAAAACTTCCGGGAGAAACTGTAAGCCAGTCTTATGCCCTGGAATATGGCACTGCAGAAATTGAAGTACACAAGGCTGATGTTAACGAAGGTGACAAGTTCCTTATTGTTGACGACCTTATTGCTACCGGCGGTACTCTGGATGCAACCCGCAAGCTGCTTGAAAAGCTTGGTGCTGTTCCAACTGATGTTTTTGGTGTAATCGGTCTTCCAGCCCTTAAATACGAAGAAGTGTTAAAGCCAATGACTGTAACAACTCTCATTAACTTTGACGGAGAGTAATTTTTAAGTTTTTGTCTTAAAGCTTCCAGGCCCGGTCTTTTTTGATCCGGGCTTTTATTTTTTTTACCAAGAAGCCGCCACAGAAAGCCGGCGCCCCTGCAAAGTCAGCGCGTTTACATACATCCCCGCAATTCCTCTTCAACTGCCTTAAATCCCTTTCATCTTCTTTATCCGCGTTCATCTGCGTTAAATCAGAAAAAAAAACGGCCTCCCAAAAAGGAAGACCGTCTCAAGTATTATTAATTATTAACTATTAATTATTAATTAATTATGCGCGTACCAGGTGAACAGCGAATCCGCCGATTTCTTTGTTGAGGTAAACTACCTTAAGTGGTGAACCTTCTTTACCTGTGTATTTTTCTGTACCTGCAACTGGTTCGAATCCGAACTGTGAGAGGTATCCGAGTGCGCGTTCAATGTTGTTACACTGAATAGAGATGTGACCGTTTGTACCACGACCAGCACCCTTCATTACTTCGATTTCTGAAGAAGAGAAGATTGAAGAGTTTCCAACTTTCTTTTCGAGACCGAAGAGAGCGAATGTGTCAGCTACAGACATAGCATCGTTTTCGTCTTTTGTGTTGATACCAACATGTGTTACTTTGAAACCGTGCATAGCTTTTACAGCACCGCGACAGATTTCAGCGATTTCGTCCCATTTTTCGCCTTCGATCAATGGCTTTTTAACCATCCAAGTTCCACCCATACAGAGGATGTTCTTGCGTTTTGCATATTCACCAACGTTTTCAGTTGTTACACCACCAGTTGGCATGAATGTACACTGTGGGAAAGGACCACCGAAGTCATCAATAATTTTGTATCCACCCTTGCGTTCTGCAGGGAAGAGTTTGAGGTGTGTTACGCCCATGTTTACACAAGCTGTGATTTCAGATGGGTTAGAAACACCAGGCATTGTTGGGATGTTGTTGTCGATACACCACTGAACTACATCTGGGTTGAAACCTGGGGAAACGATGAACTTTGCACCAGCGTCAACAGCTTTTTTAGCCTGTTCAATGTTAAGAACTGTACCAGCACCTACGAGCATATCAGGTTCAGCTTTAACCATAGCTGTAATAGCTTCTGCAGCACAAGCAGTGCGGAATGTTACTTCTGAAGCTGGAAGACCGCCCTTAACGAGAGCATGTGCGAGATCAGCTGCTTTTGAAGCATCTTCGATTGCAACAACTGGAATAATACCAATGTCACGGAATGTGTCGTAAATATCTTTTGCCATTTCTGACTCCTTAAAAAGAATGACTGTTTATAAGTTTTTATATAATAGTGAATTCTTTTTTTCTTATCAATAAGA
>JAZQNJ010000016.1:0-30867 GCA_045627285.1 Treponema sp.
ATAGAACATATCGTTGTTGTGAACCCATACGTTCTGACAGTCCTGCTGGAGTGAAACGTTGTCACCTTCATCTGAATCTACAAGCATCCATCCGATGTTAGCAATTTCAATGAAGTCTGCGTTCTTAATGCGAACACCCCATCCGTATGCTGTTGCATCGTGTCCGATACCTTCAAGAGTGATACCGTTTTTAAGGTGTTTTGAAGAACCTGATCCGGAAATCATAAGGTCACCAGAAGTAAGAACTGCTGGATCTGTTACTTTTCCGATAAGACGGATACAAAGCGGGCGGTTATCATAGCCTTTCTTGAATGCATCAAGAATTGGCTGAAGACCTGTACAAGAAGTCTTGTTGCCCTTTGAATCTGTTGTTACATCGAGCTGTACTGTATCTTTTGTTGAATTATTGATGTAGAGAACTACGGCACCGTCTTTGAGAGTACCATCTGCTTTGTAAGCACCTGGTGTTGTAGAACCGTAAAAACCGAAACCTGAACGGTCGTGAGAAGCAACATTTACTGTTGCAGAAATTGAACCAACTTTGATTGTGTGTGAACCAGCTTTAAGACCTGGAATATCACAACGGTATGTGTTACCGATTTTGCGGGTGAGCATTGAGTTAACTGCAACACCATCACAATAAACTGTAGCATTTGAACCAGACCAAGTAATGTATGCACTGTTGAGCCATCCCTGAGCTTTTCCGCCAGTTACATTTACACTTGAAATTGAACCCTGTATACCACTTGTAGCAGCATAAGCAGCACGACTTGATGGTATTTCTGCTGATACAGAATCTTCAATATCAAGAATACCGTTACAACCTGTAAATGCAAGACCTGCAGCAAGAACAAGACCTGCAAGAACATTCATTGCCCTAACACTTTTTTTCATAATTACCTCCATTATGAAATATGTCGATTCAACTGTAGCGCTCCTCCGATAATAACCGCTCAGTCAAAACCCAACAGCTTATTAATAATTGTCATGGAGATTTTTAACTGCTTATTTTTAAATAATAGTCCGCTTATACTTCGGGACAATTACAGTATGTGAGTAACTGATTAAAAAGTTCTTTTTATCTTTTGTATTTTTCCGTTATCGGTATATTACTTTTTATAAAAACAATTTGTACTTTTCTGTGGTTAAAATAATAAAATTCAGAGTTTTTACACAAAGAATCAATAATAATTGTCAAAAACTGCCATATCTTCACAGTAAAAACTTCTTTCTATAAATTTTCCGACTTTATTTCTATCCGCTTTTGTACAAATCTTTTGTTCGGTTTCATACAAAAAAAAACTTCCGAGACAAAAAAAAAGTGTACCTCCTGCTTTTACAGCTACACAAAGGTACACTTCAAAGTTCTAAGATAATTTTATAATTGCTTTTATTTTGTTGTCATATTCATAATGCCATCCCAGTTTTCAGGGAAACCGTTTTCCAGATAATCACGGCATCGCTTAGCATATACCATAGGTGACTCGTCCTCAGGGACAAGGCTGTTTACTTTTACAAAAAGCTTTCCGGCAGAAGCAAAGTCTTTCTGCAGATATTTATCCATTGCCTCACTCCAGATTTCTACAGCCTCAAGCTGTTTTTCTGTAAGTTCATCCTTAAAGCCAATAATATTCCACAACTGTACAGGCTCATCGCGTCCTACAACCCTGACTTTATCAAAACGTCTGGCAACAATCTTGCCCATATGTTCTCCGGAATTAGCTTCCTTCCAGGTTGCATCACTGCAAAGAATCCAGGAGTTATACACCTTATTTACACCTTCGAGGCGGCTGGCCAGATTTACGGCATCTCCCATGATGGTATAGTTCATCTTCCGGCTTGTTCCCATGTTGCCAACTACCATTTCACCAGTATTAATACCGATTCGAGTATGAAGCTCTCTTGGAATAATTCCCTTTTCAATATTGATTTTGTTAAATTTTTTTTCAAGCTGCTTCATTCGCACGGCCGCAACACAGGCACTCCAGGCAGAATTTTCAAGATCAACAGGGGCTCCAAAGAAAGAAACGATAGAATCTCCGATATATTTATCTACAGTTCCACCTTCAGCAAGAATCTTATCCGACATACTTCCAAGATAGTCATTAAGAATACTTACAAGCTTTGCCGGGGTTACAAGTTCAGAGAATGAAGAAAAGTTTTTAATATCAGAAAACAGGGCTGTCATTCTTTTTTCATCACCACCCAGTTTTAATACGGACGGATCCTTTACAAGCTGCTCTACTACAGCAGGAGGAAGATAAGTAGAAAAGGCGTTTCTTAAAACACCTTTATCCTGTTCAGCTGTTACAAACCTGATAATCACAACTACAAGATATGAAGATACAGAAACCAAAGCAGGTACAATGAATGGAATATAAATTCTAAATAGAATCATCAGCAGAATCGGAACCCCCACAGCAGCTACTATTAAGAACATACCTGCAATATTCTGAAACCATACTTTTTTATTTCCTGTATAGGCTACTACAGCTAAAGACAGCAAAGAGATGAATGCAAAACTAATAATCCAGTGAATTTCCCGTATAAAATTTCTTGTAAGAATTGTATTGTAAACATTGGCATGGGTACCAACGTTAGGATATGAACGGTTAAAAGGAGTTGTTCCCAGATCAGTTGTTGAACTGGCTGTATTACCGATGATACAGAATGAATTTTCATAAGCTTCTTTTTTTTCATTAAAGGTGCTTCGATATAATTCATCTTCACTTTTCAGATCATCGTAAAGTTTCTGAACTCCGGCTTTTGTTTCCAGGTAATTTGCTTCATTAAGCTGATTCTGCATTTCGTCCAGGCGGTCATTAATTTCATCAAAATAAGGTCCGTCAATAAAAGCACTGACATTGTCAAAAAATTCCTGACGAACGGCAAAATAATCAGCATATTCACTTTCTGAAATACCGCCTTCAAGAGCCACGCCTTTCTCATCAAAACCTTTGCACTTATCAAGAAGAAAGGTTTTATATAATTTGATTCCATTATAGCTGTCCAGCAATCCGGTAACTGCTTCCTTATATGAGAGAGGATTTCCCTGTTTATCCCAAAGATCAAAACCATTAAGGGTTTCAAGAAGTTTAACGATATTACCCTCAGCTTCATCCAGCTGATACAGCATTACTGCACTTTCCCTACGGAATGAATCAATAAATTCTTTATTAAGCCAGTTAATTAGCATTCGGCCATGGGAATCAAGAGGCACTGTAATAGAGGAAATTTTTTCTCCAGGCTTGTCAGGATTATCACAATTAATAAGCTTGATTGAAAATCTTGTTCTGACAATCTTCTCTGGATTAAGAATTTTCAGGAGCGGTGCAAAAACAAGCTGACCGGCATAATAATCTCCCTGCCTGCTTAAGAGTTCAACCCGGCGTCTTGTTCCATCACTATCAAGAACAACGTTGGTAAAACCTGCACCAGCTGCAGCACGTACAAATTCTTCTTTTGCAGGACAGAACCCAAGCTTATTATCACCACCCTGATCGGTAAGGTAATAAATGTTTCCTTTTTTTATAAGCTCAAACCCGTCATATACATTTGTATAAAGACACTTATCCTTTACATACTGAAGATAAGATTCGTCATATTTAATATCAAGATCAAGAATATTAATAGTAAGCCATGTATTACCAAAAAACTGAATTGCTTTTGCAAAAAGATCATCGTTATCCTGATAAGCGGAAAGAAAAATCAGATCACGAAGTTCATCAAGTCCAGGATTAATCCATTCTGTAACGGCTTCCCGGGCAAAACCTTTTACTTCACTCTTAGAATACCCGCCGGAAGTAGCAGCAGTTGCCAACTGGTTAATGATATCAGCCATATCTTTTTTCTGGGAAAGAATTGCACTGTCAATACTTTCTCTGGCGGCAGGGTTTACGCCAAGATTTGACGGTGAAAGATACTCAATATCGAATACTGCAGCAGAAGCCCCCAGTTCCTTCATTCGGATCAGGGCATTTGCAAGAATATCGCGGCTCCATGGCCACGCACCAAGATCTTCAAGGGATTTATTGTCAATTTCCACAAACAGCAGTTCAGGACGGCTCTCCGGTTCCTTGCGCAACCCCAGCATCAGATCATAAATACGAAGATCAAACTTCTGTAAAAGCCCGAATCCGGCTACAATGCCCCAGATTAAAATAACAAAAAGGCAGGCGATTCTATCCGACCATTTCTTCAATAATTTGCTGTTAATAAATCGTCTCATATGACAAAAAGTATATCACATGTTATACTAATTTTTATAGATTTGTTTATTATAGAAAATAAAGTAAAATTGGGGGCACCAGTTGAAAAAGCTCATATTTCTCTGTGCAGTCACATTACTGCTCTCCGCAGCAGCTACTGCACAAAGCTCTGAAAAACTTACAGAGCTCATCAACACCGAAAAAACTACTTACGGCCAGGCGGCTTATCTGTCTGCAGTTTTTACAGGATCCATTTCCGAAAATGATGATTACGAAAAAGCTGTAAAAACACTTGAATTACAGGATCTTCTGCCAGAAGGAACTGATCCTGCGAAAGAGATTTCACTTCAGGAGCTTTCATACATCTGTTTCAAAACAGCTAGATTTCAAGGTGGACTTTTGTACAGACTGTTTCCGGGACCAAGATATGCTTTTCGTGAATTAAAAGCAAAACGTATACTTCCACCACTGGCTGACCCGTCAGAAAAAGTAAGCGGAAGAGATACTATAGCACTTTTTAATGGCTGTCTGCCGGAAAATGACGAATAGGAGTCCGATATGAAAAAAGCTCTTTTGTCATCAATTATACTCACAACTGCACTTTCTTCTTTTGCCGTTGATTTTGGAGGATTACTTCAGAACAACTCAGTAATTGCAAACCAGCCGGCTTCAGACAAAGAATTAAAACTGGATCAGACAAATTCAGCCTCTCTCTGGTTTAAAGCCCCGATGGGAACACCAGCAAATTACTTTCTTATTCAGGGAACTTACAAATTTGAAAAAGACTTTGGAAATGAAATAACAGTTAATGCCGTAAACCTCGATCTGGCAAAATTCGTTTATACAGAAGATGAGTTTACATTAACTGCAGGACGATTCCCTGCTGCAGATCTTTCAGGAATCGTTTATTCCCAGGAAGGTGACGGATGCTCCATTGAGTTTGATACACCTGTGCTTTATCTTTCAGGATACGGATTTTTTACAGGACTTCTTAATTCTCAGTATGTAACAATCATCGTTCCTCAATACGAAAAAGATACAGACAAGGTTTATCAGAAGACACCTGGATATATCGTAACCGGAGCAAGAGCCGGTCTTCCATACTTTCTGGGAGAACAGTCAGTTTCAGCTGAAGGCATTTTCACATTCCGCACGGAAGGTAAAACTCATACAAGAGTTTATGCAGAAGGCGGATTAAACGGGCCATTCCTTATTAACGGTGTATATTACAATCTCTGCGGTGTTTTGAGTTTTGAAAAATTTGGTTCATCAACATACAAAATGGGAAATCTTTCCAAAGGTTCTTTAAGCTGGTTCCCGGGAATTCTTGACTCATGCGTTTCAGTTAACTCTATTTACGCTTCCGGAGATCAGGGGCCGTTTGACAGTTTTACAGCCTTTACCAGCGGAACAGCCATCAACTCCCTCATGGAACCTGAATACACTGAGATTTTCATTAACGGTCTTTCCGGCAGCATAAAGCCTGCAGACAATATTCTCCTTAACGGAGGATTTATGGTAGCAATGGATGCTTCTGATTCAGTTAAATATCAGGGATTCCAGTACAATGCAGGTGCCAGCTGGCAGATTTTCAGCGATGTTCTTGCAGGTGCAGAACTTACACAGTATTTTGCTTCAGAAAAAACTGATGAAAATAATAAAACTTCAATAACAATCAGAGTTGCAGTTACATTCTAGCTACAGGGGGAACTAAAATGAAATTATCATTAAAAAAACTTCTTATTTCACTCTTTATTTCAATTACAGCCATTACAACTGCAAATGCAGCCGTAATGCAGGCAACCGTACTTTCTGCAAAAGGAAAGACAGAAGTTCAGAAAGGTACAGGATGGGTTCCTTTAAAAGCTGGCAGTGTTCTAAACAAGGGGGATGTCATTCAGACAGGATTCAAATCTGAACTTATCCTCAAAATAAAAAATACAACTGTTACAGTTGCCCCACTCTCAAGAATTACAATTGAACAGCTTGCAGAAAAAGGAAACAAGGATGACACAAGACTCTTCCTTGATACAGGCTCCCTCAAATCAGATGTAAAAAAGACAGAAGACCGTCGTGTTGGCTTTACAGTACGTTCTCCTGTTGCAACTGCGTCCGTACGTGGCACTGTAATTGGCGTTGCAAACAAATTTGGAAATGTAACAGCTGTTTATGGTTTTGACGGAGTAACAGCAGCCTGGAAAAATGAAAAAACTGCTGTACCAGAAATCGTTGCTGATGAACCAGATGCACCAGAGGTTACAGGAAATAATGCTTCAGCAGTTTCTGACGGCTTATCTGGAGCAGGTGCTGTTCTCGTAAGAAAAGATATGCAGGCTGGCTATGGAAATAAATATGGTGCTGCGCAAACCACTTCACCACAAGTAAATGCTGTTTCAAAGGTGTCTGACATTGGTGGAACAAAATCGCCTTCTGCAGTTCCTGCTTCTCCAGTATCAGTTGAACCGGCAACAACTCCAGCTCCAACAACAGGTGGAAAATCAAGTCTTAAAGTTAATATAGAATTTGCCGACTGATAAATACATCAGTCAAAATAAAAAAGCTGTCCACGAAGATGTAAAATACACTTCAGAAGTTATATAACTTCCCGGGCAGCTTTTTTTATGTCTACTCAACGAAAGTTAATTTTGATAAAATATAATCTATGGTTAAAAATAAGCTTTTAAAAACAATTCTCTTTGCTTCATCGCTTTTTATTATGTTCAGCTGTACAAAATCTTCTGCCGCAAAAGGTACCTCTGCAGCTGTCGCTGATTCTACTCTCACTTCTTCAAAATCTGGAATCAAGCTAAAACATCTCAACCAGGAAACAAAAGAATACCTTTCAGAAAAAACAATTGCAGTAATTCTTGGGCACAGTTATAACGACGAAATTACAGTATCAAAACTCAAGTACCTGTTAAACTTGAATTTTGGTCTTAAAACAGAACAGGTACCAGGACTTATTACTGTAATGGTATATCCTGAAGATTTTCTTGTTGCAGGAAAAGTACGCCTCAGTAATGTTTATTCTGTACTGGAAGATAAAAAACTGGCAGGTCTTATTACAGTTGGAGCACCGGAAGGTCTTTGTAATGCAATTGCAAAACTTGAGGACAAAGAAGAAAACTGCGATGAATCTGGAAAACGATTATATCCGGTATATTCATTCTTTCCTCAGGACGACATTCTTGGGTCAGAATCAACTTCGGATTTTGTTCTGGATTATGTTCAGCAAAGCAATGGTCTTGAAGAGCAGGAAGACTTTATTCCTTACGAATTATCAGGGCTTCTTACAGCATCCGTACAGTCCATGATAAATCTTCGAGGACCTGTCCCTGCGGATATAAATCTGGAACAATTTGTTCAAAAACTTGCCGGAAAGCAAAAAAAGATAAGCTGTTACAGAGACAGCGAAACCGGTCTAAAGTCCATAAACCATTTTATATTTGAATAAATGATAGGCGACAAGCAAAGCCTCAAAACACTGGCAGAGGCAGATTCAGCAGATATTCTCGTTATTTCAGACAGTCATGGTAACTGGCATAATCTTGAAAAAGCCGTTACAGAAAATGGCAAAGGTTGTCAGGCACTGATTTTTTTAGGTGATGGAATTAACGACCTTGTTTCCGTCATTGAAAATAAAACAGAAAATCTTCCACCAATTATTCTTTTTGTAAGAGGAAATGGGGATTCAGCAACCTGCAGCATATTCACCGACAGTCTCCATAATTTTGACGTACCAGAAGAAGGATGTCTTAAAGCTGCAGGAAAAAATATATTTGCAACCCATGGACACCACTATTCGGTTTATTACACAAGAAATGATCTCTTTAACTATTTAAAAAAGAATGGCTATGAAGCAGGTCTTTTTGGTCATACACATGTTCCATACCAGGAATACAGAGACAACATTCTGCTTCTTAACCCGGGAAGCTGTTCCAACCCTAGAAATCATTCAGACAAAAACTGCGTAACACTTCATATCGAAAAAAATAATTCAGTAATTTCTTACCAGTTCCACCCTCTTGATCAGGAAAGTTAAACCCAGTCAATATTTTCCGACATTAAAAAGCCATATCTGTCATGACCAGGATAAACTCTTGTATCTTCTGGAATGTTTTCCTTTAAAAAATTAAGACTCTGATGGATTGTTGATTCACTCCCCCCCAGATCCGTACGTCCCCAGGACTTATAAAACAATGTATCTCCACTAATCAGAACCTTTTCCAAATCATTATAAAGACATATACATCCCATAGTATGACCTGGGGTATGAATTATCTTCCACTCTTTAAGTTTTTCTGTTAGCCCCTCAGAAAAGCATTCACAATTAATAATTTCATTTAAGCATTTGCCGTTTTCCAGAAAACCGTCAGCAGCAGGAAGATTACTGACAGAAGGCAAAAACTGTTCAAACCCCATCATCATAAGATGCTCTGCTTGTAAATCTGCACCTGTTGAACCAATCAAAGAACTGTCATTTTTATGAATAAGCACTGGTACTTCAGGATATTTTTCTTTAAGAACTTTAATGCCCGGAATATGATCAAAATGACCGTGAGTCAGAATAAAACAAACAGGAACTTTTTTATTAGTAAAGAGAAAGTTTTCAACAGCTTTTTCGTCACCACAAAACTGACAGCAGGCAGGATCCACCACAAATACTTTATCTTCAGCCAAATCAACAATTGCTGTATTTACGCCAAAAGGTCCTGTGTGAATTATATTAATCATTTTTTCCTTCTCGTCAGTGGAATTTCCCAGCTGACTATAACTTTCTTAGTCAAAGATTTTTTATAGCAATCTAAAAAAAAAGCAGCCGGAAAAACCAGCTGCATTTAATTATTACAGATTTAAGTTACTGAATATCAGCAGTTGAGCTTGAGCGAGGTGCACGCATAGCAAGAATTTCTTCATCAGTCATTTCGATTGGTGCTTTTTCCATTTCTTTTGCAAATGCTGCCTGCTGTGCAACTGTGTCAGAATTTGTAGCTGTAAAACTGTCAACGATTGGCGCAGAAACATTTTCTACATTTGGAACTCTTTCTTCTTCAATTGAAGTTTCTGCAGCACCTTCTTCAACTTTGTTTTTTGAAATATTTACATTAAGCTTGCGACCACGATATTCATAACCGTTGAGAGCTTCGATTGCCTTATCAGTATCTTCTTTAAAAAGTTCAACAAAAGAATAATTAGCGAGAACCTTGATTCTACCAATTCTTTCGCCTTTAATTCCTGCAACACTAATAAAAAGGCCAACTAAATCCCTTGGATAAACGCGGCGGTTGCGTCCAATACCAACAAATACAACACCTGCATTTTCCGGCTCAATTGTAACTCTTGGGAAAGTTTCCTTTGATTCTGAAGTCGATTCATCTCTTTCTACACGGTTTGAGCGGCGGTTTTCTTCACGATTTCTGCGGAATTCTTCACGTTTGTTGTTTGAGTTAAAGCGGTAAATTAATCCGCCTGAATTTTTCAAAAGGTATGCTGCTACATAAGAGCGGCGTGTAAGAGGAACATTTTTCTTAAAAACTTTTTTAAGTTCTTCGTAGAGTTCAGGGTCAGATTCAACCTTTGCTACAGCGTCCTTAAGAAATGCTGCAACCTGTTCCATATCAAGTTCTCTGTTTTCACGTTTGTTAAAAGCCATGGTAATACTCCTTAGTCAAAAAGGCCTAACTTAATTCAGCCTCAAATACAAAATCCTTCTTAACAAAACCCAGTCGGGTTAAAAGCGATTCAAGCACCTGGGGCACATTTTGATTTGAAATAATAAAATAACGAATTCCGTCTTTTTTTAAGCCTTCAATGCTCTGTGATAAAAGTTCAGCAGCAATTCCAAGGCCACGGTAATTCTGATTCACAAAAAGACCCGCCAAAAACGCAGTCTTCTGTAAACTGGACTCATTAAAAGAATATAAAATACAACCGGCAAAATCATCTGTTAAAGTGCGGCAAACAAAACCTTCCGCATTTTCATTTGTAAAGCAGTTTGAAATCTGACCATAGCCATCAAAAAGGTGTGCCACAGCAAAACCTGATTCACCTGGAAATTGCTCTTTTATTTCTTTTAAGAAAAGGCTCAGTTCCTTTAAAGCTTCACTGCTGTCCAGACTGCAGTTGTAGGGACGGAAAGTAAAATCTTCCAGAACAAGATCATCGTATTCATCAAACTCCAGATCAAGTTTTTCAAGTCCCCAGGATTCTCTGAGCAGATCGTACCATTCAATAACCCGCCTGTTCATTTCTTTATTCTTATAGGAATTGAACAGTCTTTCTATTTCCGGATACTTTTTTAATGTGTTCTTAAAACTCTTAAATACCCCCCTACCTTCAGCCAGAACCTTTTTTAATTCACCATAGGCACATAAGTGTTTGTGATCTGATACAAAGGACTCCAGCAGATTATAACCGTCAGCACTTGTCCAGACAGGAAGTGTATAATAATTTTCTTCATCAATCAGCGACTGATTAAAACCTTCCCCGGCAGAAATAACCTTTCCAGAGGCTGCTTCCAAAACACAAGTCTGCTGTTGATTTTCCATTGCATGCAGTATATCTGCAGCAATAGAATCATTTAATTCGAAAACCATCGGTTAAGAACAAAATACCACAATTTTAGGTTTATTTCAATTCTGAACGGGTTTTAATAATCTTACCGGCAAGTCCATATTCAACTGCTTCTTCTGCAGTAAGCCAGTGATCTCTTTCTGTATCTTTTTTAACAGTTTCAAAATCTTTACCAGTAGCATCTGCAATAAGTTTAGTAAGAGTGTCACGAGACTTTGTAATCTCCTGAGCAGTAATTTCAATGTCTGTTGCAACACCGCGGCTTCCACCCATCAATGGCTGATGAATAAGGAAATGACTGTTTGGCAGACTGAATCTTCTTTCCTTTGGAACTGAGAGGAACAAAGTTACACCCATGCTGGCAATAAGCCCCATACCGATTGTATACACAGGAGCATTAATGAAGCGGATCATATCGTAAAGACCAAAACCGTCATCAATAGATCCTCCTGGTGAGTCGATGTAGAGGTAAATAGGCTTGTCCGAATCGGCTTCAAGAATCAGAAGCTGTTTTACAATTTTTTCAACAAGCTCTTCGTTTACTTCACCGCTTACAACAATCTGGCGGCTTTTAATAAGTTTATCCATTAAAGAATCTGCACCAGACCCCTTCTTTTCTTTTTTGTCATCTTCGTTAATAAATGTATTCATATCTAAAATATAGTAAAAAAAATCCCAAGTGTCTAATAAAAAATTTTGCTTTAAGGGGGAAGGTCTCCCCCCTCGGCCGCACTTTGTTGCGGCCTCCCCTCTCTCCTGGGGCTCTGCCCCAAGCCCCGAAAAAAAAGGACTGCTTCAAAAGAAACAGTCCTTTTCGCTGTAACCTTAACAGTTACTAGAACAGATATTTACAGCTGATCTGAGCAAAACTGTTACGACGGAAGTTGTAGAATTCTGAATTTTCATTGTCAGTTTTAATCCACATTCCTGATGCTGTTACAGTAAAGTCATCTACAGCCTTAACAGAAAGTGAAGGCATTACAACGAAGTCTTTTGTTTCGATTTCGTAAATTCCCTTAATGTCGATTTTTACACTGTCGTTAAAGTGGCTGTCAGTAATATCAAGAACAACTTTATTTGTACAGTATTTGTCATCTGAGTTGTAGTTAACATCAGTTGCACCGGCAGCTTTAATCTTGTCGCTGTTCATAATGTATTTACCCTGTGTCTGAACATTGAAGTTTACGTTAGAAAGCCATGCAAAGCAGTTGTACTGGAGAGGCCAGTCCATATCAAAACCAGCAACCCACTGAATGCTGTTATTCTGAACCCAAGGATTATCACCAGCAGTATCTTCTGTAAGATAGTATGCAGCTTCACCACGGATGTTAAACTTCCAGATTACAGTTGCAGCTTCAAGACCAAATACCTGAACACGGTCATAAGCAAGGGAAGGAAGTTCAAACTTTTTACCAGTCATCACAAAAATTTCTTCTGCGTGATCTGCACAAGTTTTTGCAAATGCGTTGTGTCCGGCTACTGTAGCAATAGTAGTTGCATCTGTAAGTATAACTTCTTCTTTTGTAACATTATCATAAGCTTTATAAGCCTGACCTGCAGCAGCTGCAGCAATTACAGCCTGCTGATACATTGTGCCGATAGCTGTTGCTGTTGCTGTAATTTCTGTTCCATAAATACTCTGGATTTCTGTCTGTCCGTCAGTTGTTCCTGCATATTCATTTACAGCCTTAGAAATTGAATTGATATATGGGCTAAGGTTTGCACTTGGCTGCTTGTTGTGACCATAGTAATAGCTTAAACCAAGATCAATACCTGCAAGTGTGAATGTTGTGCGTGCACCAGCCTGTCCATATTTGATAGAATTGATATCATCAGCAACAAGGTTGTCAGAAGAGAAGCTTGAAGCTTCCATAATAGAAGATACAGCACCTATAGAAGAAGGAAGTCCTGGATTACTAGTTGCTCCAGCAACATCAAGAGCAAGGTTATAACCAACGGCTTCTTCAACGAGACTTGTTAAAGCCTTAGACTTAGCAGGCTGCCAGATTCCTCCGGAAGCAAGACGGTCAACAGTCATTTTTGGTGTATAAATTGCTTCAAACTTTACATTTGAAGGATTTGAATAAACAAGACGCATCATTGGTTCACCAATGCGGCGATCCAGGTAGTCAGGATAAATAAAGTCTGTATAGTCGTTGGCGTTAAAGTTGTCTACAACATGAAGTTTGTCACCTTTACCCCATACAGTCTTCATTTTACCTGCTTCAATCTGAAAGTTTCCAAGATAAGCACGAGCCTGGAGTTCATCAAGGATATCTTCCTTGTATTCTCCAAGAGAGTTGTTGTCCAGTTTAAGCTTGAAAGAAACATCAGAAGAAGCACCTGTGTAATCAAAGTTAAGTCTACCTGTGTACTTTGCTTCTGTTTTAGTGTTTTCAATTGCGTAAAAATCTCCGGAATCTCCGTCTTTACGCTGATCAGTATAGGCACGACCTGCAAATTCTGCAGATCCACCGATTGTTACAGATGGTTCTGCTGCAGCAGATGAATCGTCACCAAAATCATCCCATTCATCTGCAAAAACAAATCCTGCAACTGCAGTCATCATTGCAACTGCAAAAAGCTTTTTTACTAATTTCATAAATTATCTCCTTGTATATAAAACAAAAAACGGCCCCCGACGGGAGCCGCCAAGCTTATAAAGGCTTATTTACCAGTATTAAGCCAGTTCTGTGTAAAGTATTTATCGGCAATTGGTTTATCAAACTGCCATTTTGAAACTTCTACAGTAGAAGAATGTCCGTTGAGTTTGTTTGTAACACGTACAAACTGTCTAAGTGGATATTTCTTTCCAGAGTCAGATGTAACTTCGATAAATTTTTCGATGTTCTGTGTTTTGATAAGAACACCTTTTTTATCATAGTATTCAACACTGATTGGAAGATATGTACTCTTTTCGATGAACTGTACACGATAAGCGAATTCTACGTTCTTATTTGCAACTGGTGTAGATTTAATCTTCCAGCAGTCATAAGCTTTGCCGTTTGATTCAGCCTTTGCATTTTCGTCAACCATTTCGTGATCGTCGTCTGTATCCTTACGGATTGTCATATCGTTGTATGTAAAGTCAGAACCTACCCAAGATTTCTGGCGTTCTGCAGCTGCAATACGACGTGTTGTTTTAAGAGTAGGAAGGTAAATCCACTTATCATCAGATTTACCTTTCTTTTCTGCCTGAAGAATACGTGTATCTTTTACAGAAGCAGGTGAACGGATATCAAATACAGTCTGAACAAGGTCGTTCTTTCTGTTTCCGTACTGGTTAATCTGACGGTGTTCTGTAACTTTTCCAGTTTTATCTACAAGTTCCATAGTCAAAACTGTCTGAGAATAATCAGGTGGTGTAAGGTTTGCAGATTTGTGAATAATCTGAGCTGCGTCCTCTGCAACTGCTGCACCGCCAAGTAATACCGAAGCAAGCACAACTGACAATAATTTTGATTTCATCATTTGTATAAGTCCTCCAATGACTAGCTTATTATTAAACAAAGTATAACACTACAAAGCACTTACTTTCAAAAAAAGTAATTGTTATATTAATTAATAATCTGTTTTATTTTTAAACGCCTATATTAATGTGGTAAAAAAGCAAAATTCGCGTTAAAATTGAAGTGATAACTTTTTATAATTTTTAAGAGGGTTTCTAATGAAATATTCCAAACGTCACTCTATCTCGGCAAGAATTATTACAAGTGTTGCCCTGGAGACAACCTGTCTTCTTATTCTTCTTGGAGCAATCATCTACGTAAGAATCAAGCCGATTAATGAAGGTAACTTTACAGAAAAACTTTCTACCACAATGCGTCTGACAGACTCAATCCTGTCAGCATATCTTTCTGGCATCAGCGACGATACAAATATGCTTGGTCGCCTTGCAATAATGGAAAACAATGAATCTACAATTACAGAATTTGAAGAAATGCTGGCGGAATCCAGTGAATCATTTGCTTCAGCTTCTGTTATTGGAACCGATGGAACCTGCATCAGTTATCCAGAGGGAGCAATTGACCCTTCCGAAGCTGAAGATACAGAATGGTATGAGTCTGCTGTAAATGATCCTGAAACTCCGTTTTTTTCTCCTGCTTACGAAAAAGATGACGGAACTGTTGTAGTTGCCTGTGCTAAGGCCTATACAGACGAAAGCGGTGAAATTCAGGGAATTGCAGTTATAGAATTCAAGACAATGGCTCTCAACGTTCTCATTGGTGATGAAACATCAATGGGCGATATTAAATTTTATATTCTGGACAGCAATACAAATATTATTCTGGACCCTTTTTCTGTTGAAGTTACTTTAAAGAAAGCAGCAGACCTTGAACTTGTAACACTTCAGGACTACAACCAGGGAGATTACAAAATTTCCAACGAAAAATGGAACGACACAGATTATGAAATCCGCATTCTCCCTTCTGAAAATGACTTTTTCTCTCTGGACTATGCAATGCTCATTCCTGTAAAAACTGTTAATGCAAGTACAAGAACTGTATTACAGATGCTTATCTCTTCTGTTCTTCTTGGTGTTTTAATTTCCATCTGTATTGCTTTTATCCTCAGCCACTCAATTACAAAAGCACTCCGCAAACTTATTGTTATTCTCAAGGATATTTCTGAAGGAAACGGAGACCTTACAGTTCGTATCCCTATTGATTCAAAGGATGAACTTGGACAGGTTGCTACATACTTCAACCTTACAATTGAAAAAATTGCAAACTCCCTTAAATCAATCATCGTAGAATCTGATCAAATGCAGAAAACTGGTAAAGAACTTGCTGTAAATATGACATATTCAGCAAATTCAATCAGAGACATCAACAACAGTGTTTCCGGTATTAAAGACGATATTGTTAATCAGAGTGCCGGTGTTGAACAGACAAACGTTACTCTTAACGAAATTGCAAAGAACATAGAAAAACTTAACAACAACATTATCCAGCAGTCAGCCAGCGTTACTGAATCTTCTGCAGCTGTAGAAGAAATGGTTGCTAACATTGCATCTGTTACAAAAATCCTGGATAAAAACCAGCATAACGTTCTTCAGCTGGCTGAATCTGCGGAAGAAGGTAAGACTATCATTTCTAAAACAGTAGAAATGACAAAACGCATTGCTGATGACTCTGAAGGTCTTATTGAAACCTCTACAGTTATTCAGAATATTGCAGAACAGACTAACCTTCTTGCCATGAACGCTGCCATTGAAGCGGCTCATGCCGGTGAATCAGGAAAGGGATTCGCTGTAGTTGCAGACGAAATCCGTAAACTGGCAGAAGACTCAAATGCTCAGGGTAAAAAAATCAGCGACGTACTTGTTCACCTCCGTGAAATGATTGTTACTATGACAGATGATGCACAGAGGATGCAGAGTCAGTTTGACCTTATTTTCGAAAATACACAGACAGTAAAGTCTCAGGAAGGAGTTATTAAGCAGGCAATGGATGAACAGTCTGCCGGAAGTAACCAGGTCCTTGAAGCAATGCAACAGATTAACACCATCACATCAGATGTACGTGACAGTTCAATAGTCATGGAAGAAGGATCAAAGGAAATTCTTATTGAGATGGAAAAACTTTCACAGGCAACTGTTAAGATTAACGGTGCAATAATAAGTATTGCCACAGGTATTACAAACCTTAACAAAACAATGCAGGATGTAAACCAGGTATCTGAAGAAAACACTCTGTCTATCAGCCGTGTATCTGAAGAAATCAACAAATTCAAAGTTGATTAATATCAGGCTGTCATAAAAAGAAAAAGGGGCTAACTTCAAAATGTCAGCCCCTTTTCTTTTGTAAATCCAAAAACATTTACTGTATCAGCTTTTTCTTGCTCCAGCCCTGAAGAAGTCTCTGCTGTCCGTCATTATTACTTAACAGGAATTTTGCAAACATTTCGTTTGTCCGTGCAAATTCCTGAGCAAGAATAATCTGTTCATCAGCTGTAAAAGCAGAAAGAACGTAATCTGCAATATCTCTATTAACAGGTTTTGTAAGACCGAAGCGTAATCTCCAGAAATCCTGAGTGCCAAAAGTGTTTTTCATTGAGCGAAGTCCGTTATGTCCCCCAAGACCTCCACTCCATTTTAAGCTTACTGTACCAATAGGCAGTTCCAGCTCATCATGAACAACGAGTATTTCATCCGGATTGATTTTAAAAAATCTTGCCAGCTCCCCTACACTTTCTCCTGAAAGGTTCATATATGTAAGAGGCTTAAGAAAATAGATTTTATCTGGAGCATCGGCCGGCACCAACGGAGCACTACCATCTTTTTTTGCGTATATTCCTGTTTCTGCGAACCACTGGGCAAGAACTCCAGTTTCTACAACTGCGTAGTCACCCTTAAATTTCTGCTGAAAATTAAGTCGATTATAAAAAGGAAGCTGACTGGCAAACTGCCATGCTACATTGTGACGGGTCTTTTCGTATTCGGCCCCGTAATTTCCTAAAAAAGCTACAAGTTTAATCATGAGGACAATTATATATAAAATTTCAAAATATGTGAAAGATGGGGGACAGTCACAAAACCCGCCTGCTATTCTTCCGCTGGGGCTAGCTTCTGCATAGCTTTTCTTCCGTAAGGGGCTCCAAAAAAAATATAATCTTCGTACCCTTTTCTGTTAAAATTTGACTATATTTCAGATATAATGATAGGAATAAAAAAGGGGAAATACCGTATTTGAAACTGACAGCTTTCAGTTTTTTTACACGGTAATAATTTTAAATGGCTGACTATCACGAATATCCTGCGGCACCAGAAGGAACTCCGGTTTCTAACTTCGTACATCTTCATGTTCATTCAGACTACTCTCTGCTGGACTCCTGTGCAAAAGTTGATGATCTGGTTGCAAAAGCAAAAATACTCAATATGCCTGCCCTGGCACTAACCGACCACGGTAATATGTTCGGGGCATTGTATTTTGAGCATCTATGTCATCACAACGGAATTAATCCAATTGTAGGTGAAGAATTTTACGTTGCATACGGCAGTCATTTTGAAAAGAATTCTGTACCATACAGCCATAAAGGAGAAGACGGAGACAGGCAGGCAAGATACTTTCACTTGATTCTCCTGTGCGAAAACCAGACAGGCTATAAAAACATTTCATGGCTTTCTTCACTGGCATATACAGAAGGTATGTGGTACAAACCCCGCATTGACTTTGAGATGCTGGAAAAATATCACGAAGGACTTATCTGTCTTTCGGCTTGTATTGCCGGAGAACTTCCCCAGCTTCTTCTGGCAGGAAAAGATGAAGAAGCTAAAGAGCTGGCTTTAAAATATAAGAATCTCTTTGGCCCAGACCACTACTACATCGAACTTCAGGACCATGGACTTGAAGACCAGAAAATAGTAAATAAAAAACTCATTGCCCTGGCAAAAGAACTGGATATTCCTCTTGTAGCAACAAATGACGTTCACTACATAGAAAAAGAAGACTGGGAGGCACAGGACTGTCTGCGTTGTATTGGTTTTAAGAAAAACATGACAGAACCTCACCAGCAGATGGGTGATGACAGGCACGAATGGTATTTTAAAACCGAGCAGGAAATGAAGCTTCTGTTCCCTGACGTACCTGAAGCTTACGAAAACACAATTAAGATTGCCAATATGTGTAATCTTACAATACACCAGTACAAAACTCAGGAACTGAAAGGAACACTTCCACGATTTGAACTTCCAAAAGAGTTTCAGACCCACGACGATTACACAAAAAACCAGGACGACTACATGCGTTATCTGGTTGAAAAAGGCCTAAGAAACCGCTACAAAGAAATTACTCCAGAAATCCGCCAGCGCTGTGAATACGAAATGGGTATTATCCTTAAGATGGGCTTTTCCGGCTACTTCCTTATTGTATGGGAATTTATTAACTGGTCAAAGTCTACCTACGACAATGTAAATAACAGACCAAAACCTTACATGCCTATTGGTCCTGGGCGAGGTTCCGGGGCCGGGTCTCTTGTTGCATACTGTCTTACAATTACGGATATTGATCCGTTCCGTTATAAACTGATTTTTGAACGTTTTCTTAACCCTGAACGAGTTTCCATGCCGGACTTCGACGTAGACATGGACTTCGACTTCAGACAAGACATCATCCAGCATACCAGGGACTTGTATGGCGAAAAGAAAGTCGGTCATATCGTTACTTTCGGTACTCTCAAACCAAAAAACGTAATTGCAGACGTTGGCCGCACTTTAGGAATTCCCCTGCCTGAAGTTAACATGCTTAAATCAAAAGTGTCGGAAAACTTAAAAACGAAGCTTAAAAATTGTTTTGAACCGCCTAATGAGAAATTCCCTGACGGTGGTCAGCTGGCAGAATTCAGACACGACCCAAGATACGAAAAGCTCTTTGATCTTGCCATTAAGCTGGAAGGATGTAAGCGAAACACAGGTCTTCATGCTTCGGGCATGGTAATCGGACTTACAGAGTTGCCGGACTGGGCGCCTGTATTTGCCATTACTGATAAAGAAGGAACAAAAATCGGTGTACAGTACACCATGGATATTATTGAACCTTGTGGTCTTGTTAAGTTTGACTACCTTGGTCTAAAAACCCTGTCCCTTATCCGATATGCAGAAGAAATCATCAATAAACACAAAGGTCCCGATGAAGAACCTTTTGTTTGTGCTAAGGTATCTGAAACAGATCCAAAGGCTTTTGAACTGTTTAAAAACGGAGCTTCTGTTGCAGTATTCCAGTTTGAATCTCCAGGAATGCAGAAAATTCTCCGTCAGTTCCAGCCTGAAAAACTGGAAGACCTTGTAGCCTTAAACGCTCTCTACCGTCCAGGTCCAATGGATTACATTCCAAACTACATTGACGGAAAATGGAAACCAGAGACAATTCACTATCCTGACCCATGTCTTGAAGGAATTCTTAAAGAAACTTACGGTGTAATGGTTTACCAGGAACAAGTAATGCAGGTTTCGCAGCGAATCGCGGGATTTACTCTTGGTGGTGCGGACATGCTGCGTCGTGCCATGGGTAAGAAAAAGCCTGAAGTTCTTATGGGAAAGAAGGTTGAATTCGTAGAGGGGGCTATTAAGCAGGGCTTTACAAAAGAACATGCTGAAGAAATCTTTGAAATTATGATTCCTTTTGCGGGATATGGATTTAACAAATCTCACGCAGCGGCTTACTCCGTTCTTGCCTACAGAACAGGCTGGCTTAAAGCAAATTATCCTGCAGAGTTTATGGCTGCAAACCTTACTAACGAAATTACTTCTACAGACGGTCTTCCTTTCTACATCGAAGAAGCCCGGAAAATGGGTGTCGAAGTAGATCCTCCTGATGTAAACCGTTCAGATGCAAATTTTGACGTAGTTGACGGCCATGTTGTGTTCGGATTTAGAGGCATCAAAGGTATGGGAACAACTGCTGCACAGGCAATCGTTTCCGAAAGAGCTGCAAATGGACCTTTCAAGGACTTTGTAGATTTTCTTGAACGGCTTATGAACGTAAAAGAAGACCTGCTTGATGAAGAAACCGGTAAGAAAAAAGGCGAAAAAATATGTATCAACAAGAAAGCCGTTGAAGTTCTCATCAAGTGCGGAGGCTTTGATCACCTGGGTCAAAACAGACCGACACTGCTTGCAAACCTTGAAAAAGCCTGGGAATACGCAGAAAAGAAAATTAATGGTGCAGACAACGGGCAGATCAGCCTCTTTGAAAGCTCAGGAATTCAGGAATTTGAAGATTTTAAATACGAAGAAGTTGCCGACTGTCCAAACATGGAAAAGCTTTCCATGGAAAAAGAACTTATCGGATGCTACGTTTCGGGACATCCTCTGGATGACTACAAAAAAGCCTACGAAAAGTGCAGCCTTAACTCAACAAATCTGGCCCGGGAAGCAAAGGCAACCATGGACCAGAAAAATGCAATGATAGCCAGCGGTACAAAACCCTGGGTAGCAAACAAAGCCGGTAAAGAATACACCTGTCTCGGCATGCTTACTGGCATGAGACCCTATGTAAATAAAGCCGGCAAAGAAATGTGTTTTGGGAAGCTCCAGGACTACAGCGGTTCTTTTGATATTGCAATTTTCTCTGACAACTGGGCCAAACTCAAAGACAGAATTCACAACGATGGCATTTACGCCTTCCGTGGGAAAATTTCACAGCAGCCGGACCGGGAACCTTCTTTTAGCGTTGAAGATATAGAAGATCCGTCTTCACTACAACAGAGAGCCATAAGCGAACTTCACATACGGCTGGAAGATGGTTTTAATTCTGAACATCAGATTTTTCAGCTAAAAGAACTTTTATACGAAACAATGGGATCTTGCACCGTATTCTTTCATTTGAATACAGAAAACAACTCTTATACCGTAAAAGCAAATGACCAGCTGACAGCTCCTGCTACAAAAGAATTTGCCGATAAGGTAAGGGACATGCCTTTCGTTAAAGAGACTTGGCTTATTTGATACAAAATAAACGTTTATCATTACAGGAGGAACAAATGCTTTCAAATGTTTTTATATATACTTCCCTCATTCTTCAGGTATATTCATTTATCTGCTTCTTAAGAATTATCCTTACCTGGATTCCACAGTTCCGGTACTCCACAGCAGAAAGAATACTTTCTTCCCTCTGCGATCCTTTCCTTAATATTTTCCGGGGCTTAAGGTTTTTGACATTCGCTGGTCTGGATTTTTCTGCAGCATTTGGACTTTGTGTACTGTATGCTGCCTCTGTTGTTCTAAACAGTATCGGTCAATCAGGTACTTTTTCTGTAAGTGGTATTATTATTATCCTGTTTATGCTGTTCTGGTCTTTTGTAAGTTCTATCATGAAATTTTTCATAGTAGTGCTCATTGTAAGACTTGTAGTTTTTCTTTTTCAGCAGCACAGAAAGTCTTATGGTTCATACAATCCAGTCTGGGACACAATCGACAGAATCATAACACCCCTTATTTACAGAATCCCTGTAATTTTTTCTAAAACAATGATTTCTTTTACCAGGGCAATCATTATTACAATAATCGCTCTTGTCATCTTTGTTATTTCAGGCGACTTTGCTGCAGAGTACATCTGTAAGGCTATATCGTATTTACCACTCTAAAAAAACATGAAACTGGAAGAAATTAAAAATTCAATATCCTCTCTTTCAGGAATTGGTCCTGCAGCTTCCAGTCATTTTGCCCGTTTAAATGTTTTTACTGCTGGAGACCTGCTTGCTTACTTTCCCAGGGATTACGAAGACAGAACAAAAAAGGTAACTCTTTCTCACGCACTTTCAGGTCATAAAGTTCATACAATAGCAAAAGTTACAGGACATGAGTTTTTTGGCTATGGCAAAATGAAAACTCTGAAAATTCACATTACAGATGGTTCTGCTTCCGCTCAGCTTATAGCGTTTAACAGATCGTTTCTGGAAAAATCTCTGCCACAAGGTTCTATAATTTCCGTAACAGGCCGTTTTGAAGTAAAATACAGCACACTTCAGTCCACATCCTTTGAAGCAGAAAAAATCGCAGATGGAGGAAACCTTGATGACTTTAAGGACAGTCCCGTTCCTGACAGCAGAATCGTTCCTGTTTATCCATTAACTGAAGGCTTAACACAAAAAACTGTACAAAAAGCCATTAATGCAGCTCTCCAGCAATTCAGCCTGGGAATTGAAGACGAAATTCCCAAGGATTTAATTGAAAAATACGGCCTTCTTCATAAGCGGGAAGCCATAAAATTTATTCACAATCCTCCGACCTTTGATGACTACAACAAAGCCCGGCAGACTTTGGCCTATGAAGAACTTTTTAAGTTCCAGCTCTCAATAGCCAGACAGTCCATCGCCCACAGGGGCCATCTGCCTGATCTTGAATCAATTCAAAACAAGCTGGATGCAATTTCCGAAGATGACTTTAACAAAAGCCTTTCTCCAAAACAACGATTTTATCTTCAGCGTTTACCATTTAAGCCTACAGATGATCAGCGTGCTGCCATCTTCAGAATGAATATTGATATAGACAAAAACTACAATATTCTAAACTCTTCCCCTGACCACAAAGCCATGCGGGTTCTTTTACAGGGAGATGTAGGAAGCGGTAAAACTCTTGTTTCTTTTTTTGCAGCTCTTCGTGTCATAGATTACGGAAGTCAGGTTGCAATTATGGCTCCAACAGAAATTCTTGCCAGACAGCACGCAGAAAGTGCCGCCAGAGATCTTCAAGCCCTTGGAATTTCAGTTGCTTTTCTTACTGGAAACCTTAAATCCCAGGGTAGAAATCAGCTTTTAAAAGCGTTAAAGGACGGAACTATAAATCTTGTAATTGGAACTCATGCACTTTTTTCTAAAAACGTACAGTATAACGACCTGGCACTGGCAATAATCGATGAACAACATCGATTTGGGGTTATGCAAAGAAGTTCCATTCTAAATAAGGGACGCACAAGCATAAATCCCAAAATTCAAGAACCAAATCTATTAATGATGAGTGCCACACCAATTCCTCAGACACTGGCTTTAACAGCATTCGGGGATCTGGATGTGCTGTCCATTCATACACTGCCAGCCGGCCGTAAACAAATTCAAACATTTCTTTCAAAGGAAGGAGAAGAACCTAAAGTATATGAAGCTGTAAGATCTCAGCTGCAGCAGGGGCACCAGGTTTATTTTGTATACCCTGCCATTGAAACAAAGTTTTCTGATTCTTCTGAAAGCGCTGCTTCAAGTCTTAAACCAGCAGAAGACATGTTCAAATTCCTTAAGGAACAGGTTTATCCAGAATATACATGTGCACTTATACACGGAAAAATAGATGAAGAGCAGCAGTCTCAAACACTTAAAGCCTTTAAAGAGGGAACGGTTCAAATTCTTGTGGCCACTACAGTCGTGGAAGTTGGTGTTGATGTACCTAATGCCACCTGTATGGTTATTGAGCAGGCTGACAAATTTGGACTTGCGGCCCTTCATCAGCTTCGAGGCCGTGTAGGTCGAGGTTCTCAGCAATCTTACTGCTTTCTTATTTATTCTTCAAAAATCACACAAGATGGAATTGCAAGAATGAAGGTCATAAGAGAAACAACAGACGGATTTAAAATTGCAGAAGAGGATTTAAAATTAAGAGGTCCCGGCGAAATTACCGGAACCGCTCAAAGTGGAGAATTAACTTTTGCCCTTGCCGATCTGTTCAAGGACCAGAAAATACTTATGGCAGCCAGACAGGATGCTTTCCAGCTGGCAACCGCTACAATCAAAAATTAAGCTACAACATAATCTGCCAGGCGTTTTGCACGAACAGGATGCTGCATACGGCCAATTGCAGTTTTTTCAATCTGACGAATTCTTTCTTTTGTCAGCTGACATTTTTCACCAACCTGTGACAGAGAAAGAGGTTTAGTACCGCCGAGTCCGTAACGAAGACGGAGAACTTTTTCTTCATTAGGCTTAAGTGTACCAAGAACTTCATCAATATCGTTCTTAAGGCTTTCTTCAACAAACTGATCTTCAGCTGAAGTATATTTTTCATCTTTTACAAGATCGCCTACAGTCGAAACATCACCATCTTTGCCTTCAACATTTGCATCAAGACTTACCATTTCACGGCTGATAGAAATCATTTCGCGGATATGAGATTTTTCCATACCAAGCATTTGTGCAACAGCTTCAATTTCCTGCTCTTCTGTCTTATTGCTTCCTGCGGCTCGTCTTGCATTTTCAATCTGAACAAGCTCATTTATTCTGTTCATAGGAAGCCTGATGGCCCTGCCTTTTTCACAGATAGCTTTAAGAATAGACTGACGAATCCACCATACAGCATAAGAAATAAAGTGGTATCCTTTAGAAACGTCAAATTTGTCAATTGCTGTAAGAAGTCCGATGTTACCTTCACTGATCAGGTCCACAAGATCAAGACCCTGGTTCTGGTATTTTTTTGCAACATTTACAACAAAACGAAGATTAGAATTTACTATCTTATTTTTAGCGATTTTATCTCCGGCTGCAGCTTTTACTGCAAGCTCAGTTTCTTCCTCATGATTTAAAAGAGGTATTCTGTTAATTTCTTTAAGATACATTCCAAGGATTTCTTCATCGTTTGTCATAGCGGTCCTCCTATTAAAATATTTGCAAGAACCGTGCCAAGTTTTTCAAATATTTGGACCAAAATTTTCCTTTTATTTTACGAATTTATCATGCTTTTCAATAAAAATTCCTCTTTTTCCGGTGTTTCAGGCTCCCCTTTCGGTCCGGTCCTTCGGACGCGTAGCCCTTCCACCCCGGGGTACAGGAAATAATTGCGTCAATTTGACACACCTTTCTTTACAGGAATATCCCTGAGTCATTTTGACACAATTATTTTTCCATCGATTTATATTGACGATAAGACCTGTAAATTACTATATTTTATAATATAAATTGGATTCAATTGGAGGCATATATATGACAATTAAACCATTAGCAGACCGCATTCTCCTTAAACAGGAAAAGGCAGAAACTACTACAAAATTCGGAATTATTATTCCAGAAACTGCTCAGGAAAAAACACAAACTGCAACTGTAGAAGCTGTTGGTCCTGGAACAGAAAAAGAAAAAATTACTGTAAAAAAAGGCGACCGTGTAATGTACGATAAATATTCCGGTGTACAGGTAAAAATGGATGGCGAAGAATATCTTATCGTAAAAAACTCTGACATCATCGCAGTTGTAGAATAATAAAACTTCTTAATCAGATTGTTTTCTAAAAAGCCTTTTACCGGATTAATGGAAATTTTCTAAGCCACCGGAAAAGGCTTTCTTTTTTTTAGGTGCTTATCGCAATTTTTTTCTTAAAAGACGGGCATCCGCATTTTTTGAATCAAGGGAAATGGCATAGTCCAAAGAAAGAATTGCTCCGTTTTCATTCTTTAAATCCAGCTGAACAAGGGCCGTTCTGTAAAGAATTTTTGACTTAAGAACCTTATTCTTAGTTCTGCCGGACGCAAGTCCATAAAGAGAAAGTGCTTTCTGATGTTCACCTGTGGCTGAATAAATCATGGCAAGATTAATTGCTGAGGCAATCCCGGTAACAGGAGATATTGCAAGAATTTCATTTTCTCTGTAAAGCTTCTTTACGCCTCCAGTTTCCAGGAGTGCATATTCATACAGTCTTTTCGCAGCCGTTATATTTTCGTCTATAAGCGAAAAATATGCAGCTGTTTCTATTTCCCAGATTTCCATTGTGGAGGCATATTGAGCGGCCCGGTCACCAAAGGCTGCTTTAATAACAAAATCAGGAACCGGTGGAGCTACATACTTTTTTTCTCCGCCAAAGATATCATATCGGACCAATTCTTCTTCTGTATTGTTTTGACCCTTTAATTTATAGCGGGCATCAAGATACTTTGTAAAAAGCTGACGGGCTTCTTCAATTTTACCCATTTTAAGAAACTGACTCACAGCAAAATGAACGAGCATAGGAGGATAAAGATCTGTACCTAATTCATTCATTTCCAGAATCCGCCAGATTTCTGCTTCAGCCTGTTTTGCAGGCTTATGGGCATTGGACTTGAGATAAAGATCAAGACGTTCCACCAGCAGAAGATCATCTGCAAAGCCATTAGTTTTCTTCTGCTTATCGATTATACTGTCAAGTCTGTAAAGAGCATCAGAAATAACAAATCTAGGGCGTTCATCATTTCTTATCATCGAAAGAGACCTGAATGTAGTATCTTTTCTTAAATAAGTCTCCAGTTCATCAGGTTCTTCTTCAAAAGAATCAAGCCAGGCAAATTTACCGTATGTTAAAAGAGCTGGCACACAGTCTGAATCTTTAAGAACAACTGCGCTTAA
This sequence comes from Treponema sp., assembly GCA_045627285.1. Taxonomy (GTDB): domain Bacteria; phylum Spirochaetota; class Spirochaetia; order Treponematales; family Treponemataceae; genus Treponema_D. The sequence continues at coordinate 26,574 of JAZQNJ010000016.1, forward strand.
TAAATCATATGCTCTTGAATAATTACGTAAATTATATGCCCAGAGAGCACTGTTTACGGCAATTACAGGTGGAATTGAAATTGTATACTCAAGCTGAGAAAGAGAAAGGATTTGAGCCCTCTCCTTTTCGGCTGAATCAAAATCCCCAAGATTTACATAAGAATCTGAGGCAATTACTGCACCTTCTTTTGAAAGACCATGCTTTTTTAATTCTTCAATATTTTCTATGGCAAGATCAAAGTTTCCAGCATCGTAATGAACAAGGGCCCAGAATTGGTTTTCACCGCTACTAACCGAATCCTGCATTGCCGCAGCAGAAACATAATCACCATTCTTAAGATATGGGAGGGCACTGTTAACAAGCCATTTTTGCTGACCAGTTGCTTCATAGGCATCTTTATAAACTGGAATAAGTTTTTCTGAAAGCCAGTCATTTTTAGAGTCTTCCTTAAGACAGGCTTCCGCATATATTGAACCGTATTTTGTACCAGAAAGATTTTCTGTAATTTTTACAGCTTCTTCAAATCTGTTTTGTCTTAAAAGAAACTGTCCGTAAACTGCAGCCAGCTCCGGATTGTCAGGGATTTTTTTTATAGCTTTCTGGAGAGTTTTTTCGGCCAGATCTTTTTCCCCAAGACTCATATATCTTTTAAATATGCTTAACCTGGCCCATGCACTGTAACTTTGCCGGGAAGCTTTTTTTAACAGTTTGAGAGCATCTGCTGTCTGACCGGTTTTAATGTTTACATCAACCTTATCAAGATATGTTACAAAAGAGCTGCTTTCAGATTCTCCCAGATTGTTAAAAACAAAAATTCCGGTCAGAAGTATTATTACGACTACTACTGCCGGAATTATGAATCTGGATACGTATTTCCAGTTAGTCCCCATTGTCTTCTGGACCTTTACCCTTTTGATGTTCCAGATGAAACAACTTTGTTTATTTTATCAAGGACACCATTAACAAACTTAAAGGAATCATCCTGGCCATATTCTTTAGCAATATCGATGGCCTCATCAATAACAATTGATGCAGGCACATCTTTCTGGAAAAGAAGTGCATAAACACTCATACGAAGAATCGCAAGAGATACTTTACTTACACGATCAAAATCCCATCCGGTAAGATGGCCTTTTATCATTTCATCAATCTTAACCTGATTTTCAATTGCTCCGGCAATAAGAACACGAGCAAATGTTGCAGTTTCAAGATCAACAGACTCTTTATTATCATCGTTTTCTGTCCAGGAAAGAGAAAGAACTTCTTCCTGACTGATTCCACCTACATCCCAGGAATAAAGTCCCTGAAATGCCAGAATTCTAGCTTTTCGTCTCGACATTCGCTTTCCTTACTTTTACCAGTTCAAAAGTTTATCCAGTGCAGCACCTGTTTTTTTACGTTCTACATTTTCTGGAGTATCAAGTGCTTTTGTAACATCCTGCACAGCCTTAATGAGAGCCTGGCTCTGTTTCTGCTGAACAAGATTTGACTTAATATAATCATAAACTGTAATTGTTGTTTCCGGCTGCACTACATCGCTGATTGCAAGCATTTTTGCAGAATACTTATTGCGAACAACGTAGAACTGGAAATCATAGGCTGTTTCATTAAGAGTAGAAACATAGTTCTTTTCTTTTCCGAACAGTTCAAGAAGATCTGTATAAGTAATTCCCAGCTGCTGGGCATGCTGTGCAGTTTTACTGATAAACATATCGCCACTCTGGTATGTTTTATCTGTGGCCATGTTTTTCAGAACATCTTCACAAGACATTTTCTTTGATTTTACTTTTTCAAGGAGAGCTTCACAGTTCTTTTTAGTCTCTTCAGGATTTTCTCCTTTTGGGAAAAGAACAAGGAACAGCTTCAACATATCATTCTGAACAAAACTTGATTTATTAAGTTCATAGAAAGCACGAATCTCTTCATCACTTGGAGAAGCATTGGCAATTTCATCCCTTTTCTGCTGCATAACATACTGCTGTGCAATAAGCTGGGACTTCAGATATGCCTTGTATTCTGAAACAGAAAGACCAACAACGCTCTTCATGTATTCATCAAGACTCATACCAGTCTGTGTTTTAATGATTGTTTCAAATTCTGCATCTGTAACAGGCCGTCCAATCTGAGCACTTACATTCTGAAGGAAGTACTGATTAACCTGTGTATCAGTAAGATTCATTCCTGCCTTTGCAGCAGCCTGAACAACGAGCTTTTCGCAGATCATAGCTTCAAGGATATCTTTTTTCTGTTCTACTGTGTAAGCAGTAATTCCATTCTGCTTAGAGTAGATATCAATTCTTGTCTTAAGCTGTTTAAGTGTGATTGTTTCAGACTTGTTCAGCTTTACGATTGCCAGTGGCTGTAAATCTGCCTGGGCAAAAAGTGTACCGCATGTAACAAGAATAAGTGATAAACAAAGAGCTAAACGTTTCATATGTCTTCCTTTTTTTTTACTTTAGTGCCCCGGAATTCCAGAACCCATTTTTTAAACATTCAATTTATCTATAAGTTACAAAAGTTTCTGCCAATAAACAGAAACTTTTGTAATTGCAATTTACTGAGGATCCAGTGGAAGTCCACCAGAAATTGTAGCACGGATACGGCGAACACCAGCTGAAGAAGACTGTTCCTTTTCAATCTTAAAGTCACCGATCTGAGCTGTGTGCTGAACGTGAGGTCCACCACAAACTTCTTTTGAGAACCAGTCATTCTTAACATCACGACCGATTGTGTAAACCTTTACAGATTCACCGTATTTATTGGCAAAAAGAGCACGTGCACCTTCAGCCTTAGCTTCATCCAGAGTCATGATTCTCATATCAACTGGAAGGTCAGCCTTGATCTGTTCGTTTACAATGTCCTGAACTTTCTGAATTTCTTCTTTTGTCATCGGACGTTCAAAAGTAAAGTCAAAGCGCATGCGTTCATTGTTGATGTTTGAACCTTTCTGAGCAACCTGGTCACCAAGAACGTTAACAAGAGCCTGCTGTAAAAGGTGTGTTGCTGTGTGATATTTAGTTGTTACATCAGACTGTTCTGCAAGACCGCCTTTAGCTCCTCCTGCATCAGCTGTTTTTGAAGCTTCCTGATGTTTGCGTTCAGCTTCCTTGAAACCTTCAACATCTACAGTGAATCCGTTTTCTGCACCCAGTTCCTGAGTAAGTTCAAGCGGATAACCGTATGTTTCATAAAGATTATATGCAACCTTACCGGAAATAATCTTTTTAGGATTTTTCATAAGGTTTGGAAGAAGCTTCTGGAATTCAGCTTCACCCTTTTTAAGAGTAAGGCGGAACTTTTCTTCTTCTGCAGTAAGTTCTTTTTTGATCTTTGCAGCGTTTGTTTCGAGCTCTGCATAAGCGATCTTAAAATTTGCAATTACAGCGTCTGCAACTTCTGCCAGGAAAGATTTTTCAATACCAAGCTTCATACCATGGCGAACTGCACGACGGATAAGACGACGGAGAACATAACCAGCCCCAACGCGGTCTGGAGAAACTCCTCTTGGGTCACCAATAATAAATACAGAAGCGCGAGAATGATCTGCAATGATACGAACAGACTTATCTTTTTCTTCGTCTGTACCGTATTTGTAATTTGCCATTTCTTCGATTTTTGCGATGATTGGCTGGAAAACTTCTGTCTGGTAAACAGATGTTTTTCCCTGAAGGATACAGTTAGTTCTTTCAAGGCCCATACCTGTATCTACGTTCTGCTTTGGAAGTGGAACAAGAGTTTTTTCATCAATGCGGTTAAACTGCATGAATACGTTATTCCAGATTTCCATCCAGTTTGCGCTGTCAGTTCCCTTGTTTGAACCAGCAGGAGGAAGACCTTCTCCAACCCAGTAAAAAATTTCTGTATCAGGACCACATGGACCAGTTGGACCTGCAGCCCACCAGTTGTCGTCAGCACCAAGATAAGCAATTTTATTTTTCTCTTTGCTACCGATCTTCCATACTTCTGCAGCTTCATCATCTTTTGGAGCGTTTTCGTCGCCCTTGAATACAGTTACAGAAATCTTGCGTGGATCAAGTCCAAGCCATTCTTTAGAAGTAAGGAATTCGTAAGAGAATGAAATAGATTCTTTTTTAAAGTAGTCACCGAGAGACCAGTTACCAAGCATTTCAAAACAAGTAAGGTGGCTTGGATCTCCAACTTCATCAATATCACCAGTACGAACACATTTCTGGTAGTCAGTAAGGCGAGTTCCCGCAGGATGCTTTTCACCCAGCAAATAAGGAACCAGCGGGTGCATACCGGCAGTTGTAAAAAGAACAGATGGGTCATTTT